>JALFBO010000158.1 GCA_022772105.1 Erysipelotrichaceae bacterium
GTATACGTCAAAAAATAACACCACCCCAAAAATAAATGAAGAGACACATAAATCCCTTCATTTTTTGTATTTATCCGCCAAATAACGCCAGGCGGGATTGGGCTATTACTATATTTTTTCTTTTATTCCACTAGAATAAGGAAGCAATGAATCAACACTTTCGCAATGGATATTTTCTAAAACATACTTAAAATATCGTTCAACATTTATATTGTTTATCTTACATGTTTGAACAATGGAGAATAATTTTGCTGTATATCTTGCTCCTGCATAAGAACCTGATGTTTGAAATACTTTTCTTTGTATTACAAATGGCTTAACTGCTTGTTCAGCAATATTATTTGATATTTCAACATATCCGTTATCAATAAAAGTAAATAAATCATCCCAACAATCTTTTGTATATTTGATTGCTCCTTCTAACGCTGATCCTTTTGCTGGATTAGATTCGAATACTAATTTATGTATCCTCTCTTTTATTATAGGAACTTCCTTTTTTCTTCTTTCAACTCTTTCATCCGCTATTAGTTTTTCTTTCTTATAAGTAGATTCTAGGTGAAATAGTTTTTGGATTTCTTCAAGTATTTTATATGCTTTAGAGTTCTTTCTTTCTTCTTTTTTTAGATTTTTAACAATATCTGCATATCTTCTTCTTACATGAGCCCAACACTTTTGTAACTTAATATTTTTGTTTTGTTTTTTTAACGAATTATAACCACTATAACTATCGCATTCGATTACACCTTCATATTTCTCAAGCCATTTCGCTGTTTTATCAATACTTCTACTTTCTTGGAAATCATAGATTCGAATTCGTTTTTGATCATAAAAGCTATTTGTATATACATAAACATAACTTTTCTTTCTATCTTGGTTTTCTTCGTCTTTTTTACTTACAACTAAAGTTGTTTCATCACTATGAATAACTTTATCTTGATTGTTTAGTAAATCATTTAGCATCTTATCATATATTGGCTCTAAGATATTTGATACTTTAGCCATATAATTGGCTAGATTTTGCTTATTTATTTCAAAACCAACATTATTTGTAATGTGATTTGCTAAATGCTCAAATGGGATACCTAGTTCATATTTATGATATGCTATATATGAAGCAAGGGAAGAAGAAAGAATACTTCCGCTTAACGCTTCTTTTACAATAGGATAATATATCTTGTTATCCTCTTTGTTACAGTGTGGACATTTTTTACTATATTTTATTATCTTCGTGACTTTCATTTTTGAAGGAACTATCTCTACTAGATATCTTATCTTTTCAGAAGCAATTACTAGTTTTTCTCCACATTTTGGACATATCTCTTCTTCTGGATTAATAATCCTAGTTTCACTTACTAACTTTTCATAATCGATAGGTTTCTTACTATATTTTTTTCCTTTGTTTGTTTTCTTTTGTTCTTTAATAATCTCTTCAGTTTCATTAATAAGAATCTTTTCTAGTTTTTCAGTCTTAGGAATGACAATTCTTGTTCTTTCAATATTATATTTTTCTTCATAAGATTGAATCATTAAAAGAGCTTCTTCAAGTTTTTTATTAACATCATATATCTCTTCTTTTTGCTTTTGAAGTTCTATTTCTTGTTCTTTAATCTTTTTTTGATCAGCCTCACGTGCTTTTTCTAATTCTTCTATATATTTAAGTAATTCTTCGTTCGTTTTCATAGTTATATTATAGCATAAAAATGAAAATTAGTCTACATATATTTATATATGTAGACTAAAATATTAATAATAATCGTATTCTTGAATCTCTTTATTCCTTTTTGACTCAATCACTTCAAGTCCTTTACACAATCCATTTAATTGTTCCTTGGTTATCTTTGTTCCTATTTCTAATCCTTTTGGCCATTTGAATTTTCCTTCAAATAATCTATTTTGTAATAACCAGCTTCCATAGTCATCTTCATAATACATTTTTATCGTTTTCCCATTATTTGAACAAAAAATAAATACTGAATGTCTTATTTCCATCTTTGAAAAATTACTTCCAACAATTATTTGTATCTTATTCATTCCCATTCGCATATCTATGTTTTCTGAATATAAATATATATTCTTACTTTCTTTAAAGCTGATCATATATTTTCTCCAATATCTTTTCTGCTTGTTCTAACGAAGTTGTTACTTTTAGTCCCTTATATTCTATAACTACCACAGAATGATCAAATCTTGAAAAATGAGAGCTTTTCTTTATCTTTTCTACTTCACTTAACATATTAACTCTTACATCATTTTCTTCTATTATATTGTTTTCTCTTTCTGAAACAGTATTCACATTTATGAATTTACCATGAATATTGTTATAAGCATTCATCCAATCTCTTAATGTTTCTCTGTTTAATCCGTTCTCTTTTGCAAAAGTTGCGACTGGCATTCCAGATAATTTACATTTCCTACACCATTCGTATCTCTCTTGATCTGTATAAAAT
>JALFBO010000050.1 GCA_022772105.1 Erysipelotrichaceae bacterium
CGTATGGAATTCACAAACTGAGGATTCTTTAGCTTCTTGGCCAGGAACAGCAATGACATATTTAGAATTAAATGAACTAAATCAAAAAGTATATACATTTGATATAGATTTAACTAAATATGATTCTATCATCTTCAATGGTGGTAAGAACTCATGGCAAACTTGTGATATCCTTCTTAAAGATGGAATTAACGTTTACTATTTAGATGGAGGAACTTCTCAAAACGGATTTGGCTCAACCGTGTATACTGTTGGAACTTCTTATAGAGCATCTTAAAAACTTATGATATGATTAAGGGGAGGATATTTCTCCTCTTTTTTACTGAGTTGTAAAGGAAGATATTTTATGAAATTGTTAGATGAATATATTTTATTTATTGATGAAAAAATAAATAAAGATGAAGGATTGTTTTTAGATTTAAAGAATTATTCTTCTCATATTGATGAAGAATCTTCTATAGAAGAACAAAAATTATCTTTATGCAGTGAGTTACTTTCTTTTAGCGAAAACATTATATCTTTTTATAATGAAGAAAATATTTCTTCTTCCTTTAAGGGATTAATAAATGAACACAAATATGAAGAAGCATTTGATTTGATGATACATGAATATAAATATGCGTATATTGAGATAAAGAATTATTTTATTCTATATAAAGAAAAACTTAACAGAAAATTAGTGGTTCCGCTACGATATTACATGGATGAAGTATGCGTTGCAATTCTATCTTCTTATCGAAGTGATATGTGTCATTACTTTCTAGCTTATACTAAACAAACAGGAGGATTATCTACTCTTCTTGAAGTTGTTAATGAGAATAAAAATAATTCAAAAAGGACATTAGATTCTATTTCTTTACTCGAATTTAAGAAAGATTTTTCTTCTTTTGTTTTGATATATGATTATTCACAAAGATATCAAATAAAATGTCTATTATCCTCTTCTAGAAAGGAAAGCAAGTATCCTTTACTCTCTTCTTATTGTTTAGAAGGAACAGGAAGAGGAGTTTACGAAGATAATCTAGATGCTTTTTTTGCTTATGTAGAAGATGAAGAATCTTTTAATGTTATTGCTCAAAAGAAGAATAAAGATATTATTCCATTTGATTTTTTTAACGAAGAAATAGACGCCTTAAATAATCAAATGGAGATAGATATAAAAGATAGTATTAAGTTATTTTCTTTGCTACATTTTGGAGAATAGTTAATTTTTTTGCTTTGAAATATTTATTTTTCTTGTTTTTTATACTATACTTGAGGCATAAAAGATGAGGGACATATATTATATGAGTTTTAATAAGAAAGCAGCCGTTTTTTATTATCGGCATAGAAAAATAATTTTAATTTGCATTAATCTAGTTAGTGTAATTCTTTTAGTTATTGGTCTAGCGGTTACAAAAAGAGTTTCAAGAGGCGGAGAATATCGTACTAAAGAAGATTTAGCTATTTATATCCATAAATATCATGAATTACCTAAGAACTTTATTACTTTAAATAGTCGCGATAATGCTGCTAGATGTAATGAAAGTACCAAAAGATGTATTATTGGAGGCGATTCTTTTTGGAATGATGGACAATTTAGAGAATATGGAATTAGAAGTGATCAATGTTTTCAAATTGTCGATATTCCTGATGAAGATTATACAGTTTATAATCGAGGAACGAAAAGAATGGTGTATACAATTAATACATATAAAGTTAGATTATTTTATAGCGAAGATAATTGTTTAACATTTGAAGAGATACGTTTATCTGATATTCAAAAAGCAAGAAATATTTGGTTAAGTATATTCTTAGGATATTTCTTTACTACATGTGGATTCTATGGTTATACTTTTGGATGGAATAAACAATATGCAGATGAAGAATTAAGAAAATATAAAGAGAAAATGATAAGGGAAGGAAGAATCTAATGTTCTCCCTTCCCTTTTAGTCAAATTTAAAACAAAATGAATTTTATTTTACGTTACATGCACGTGTCTTACCTGTTTTTTCATCGGTTTCGACATCGAATGTAACCTTTTGACCTTCTTGTAATGATCGATGGCCTGTTCCAACAATTCCGCTGTAGTGGACAAAATAGTCTACTCCATCGACAGTGATGAATCCATATCCCTTCTTATCATCGAAGAATTTAACTGTACCTGTCATATTATAAAGGTATCTCCAATCTTGCATACTTCTATGCATAAATATTATACCATAACTTTTCTTTTAAGTGGGAAATTATTTTTTATCACCTAGTTTAAACAAAATAAAATATTATCAAATATTATCAAAAAGAAGTATAAAACCGAATAAATATATTTTGTTTCAAATGAAAAAAAGTTCTAATAAATGATTTATTATGCAAAATATAAAAGAATATTTTAATGTATAATTTTTTAATTTATTTTAAAATTCAATATTTTCTTTATTTTATTTTTGTTAAGGAATAATATATTTTCGAGGTACATAAAGATGTGGCAAAGTATTATTTCTAGTTTTGAAAATTTAACACCTTTATTATGGGTGAGTCAAATATGCGGAATTATTGGCTTTATATTAATTTGTATTTCTTATCAATTTGATCGGAAAAGATTTTTATTG
>JALFBO010000054.1 GCA_022772105.1 Erysipelotrichaceae bacterium
TTTAGATAATATAGTAGATGAATTTGCAAAGAATACATGGCCGTATAAATCGGAGTGACACATGTAGGAGCATTTATCACCAGTAAGCTTGGTAAAAAGCTAAAAGGAAGATTTATTCTTCGAAATAGGGTGGCACAACGAGTAACATCGTCCCTTGTGAGTTTTTCACAGGGCTTTTTTTATTTAAAAGCCAAGAAAAGGAGCAATATGGAAAGAATAACATTAAGTGAAGCTAAATTTGATGTACCTTGCAAAATCGCAGGTTATGTTGAAAAGATTAGAAATACTAAATATATGGTATTTGTTATCTTAAAGGATAGAACAGGAAGAGTTCAAGTATCATTTGATAAAGGAAATACACCTGAATTATGTGATGAAGTTTTAAAAGCAACACCTGGATCTGTAATTTCAGTATGGGGAGAACTAAAAGAAAGCCCATATGTTAAACAAGGTGGAAAAGAATTTATTCCTACTAGAGTAAAAGTTGAATCAGTCGCTGATCAATTACCAGTTGACGACAACTCTTTTATCGATCAAAAAATTGACTATAGATGGGTCGATATGAGAACAGATCGTAATACTTTAATTTTTAAAGTACAAACATTACTTGTAAATTCATTCAGAGAATGGTTATTACAAAGAGATTTTATGGAGATTCATACTCCAAAACTAATTGGTACTGCCTCAGAATCAGGCGCTGATGTATTTGAATTAAAATATTTTGATCGTAAAGCTTATTTAGCGCAAAGTCCTCAATTCTATAAGCAAATGGCTATGGCAGCAGGTTTTGATCGTATTTTTGAATGTGGCCCTGTTTTCCGCGCTGAAAAATCTTATTCTAATAAACATACAACAGAATTTACAGGATTTGATATTGAATTTAGTTATATCGATTCTATGTATGATGTTATGAAGTTAGAAGAAGAAATGCTTACATATGCTTTAAGCAAAGTTAAGGAAAAATATGGAGAAGAAATAAAAGAATTATTTGGTAAAGAAGTTATTGTACCAACTTGCCCATTCCCTGTAATGGAATTAAAGGATGTATATGCTGAACTTGAAAAACGTTATGGCTTAGTATATCCAGATTCAGTGAAAGGTGATCTTGTAACAGAAGCGGAAAGAAAATGTGAAGATTTAGCTAAAGATATGTTTGGTAGTGAATTCTTATTTATCATAGGATATGACGCAAAAGAAAGAGCATTCTATCATATGAGAGATGAAAAAGGTGTTCCTCTTGGATATGACTTAATTTGGAGGGGCTGTGAAATTACTACCGGCGCACAAAGAGAACATCGAGTTGATATTTTAAAAGCACAAGCTGAAGAAAAGGGTTTAGCGGATGATGTTAAATTCTATATGGAATTCTTCAAATACGGCGTACCACCTCATGGAGGATTTGGTTTAGGCGTAGATCGTTTAACGATGTTACTTTTAGGTATCACCATTAAAGAAGCAATGTTCATATTCCGTGGACCTCAAAGATTAAATCCTTAATATATTTATTTGCCAAGGCTCAGGCCTTGGTTTTTTTATCTAACCTCCTATCTTTTTTTTGATTAATTCCTATGTTAAAATTGATATATAAAGATAAGAGGTGATAATCATGGATGTAGAAACTATTGAAAGATTTATAAAAACCAAAGAGATAACTTACCAAGATGCGCTTGATGTATATGAATTTTTTAAACAAAAAGTTGCTGATTATGAAAGCAATGATCTTTTAGATTTGATGGTTAGATATCAAAGGCTTGAGGAAGAGACTACAGTTCTTCAAACACGTCGAGAAGTAGTTTTCTTCAATATGGTTATTGTTAAGGCATTCTTAAATTCCTCTTTACCTTGGAGAGCGAGAAAATATGCTTTAAAATGTGGCTCACAAATCTATCAAATTGTACAAGAAGAGGAAGATTTCTTTGATAATAAAGAAGATGTAAGTAAATTTGCGGGAATTCTTGTGGACCTAGGCTCATATTTTAATTCGATACTAAATTTTGGTTATGCGGCATCTTGTTTCCATGCATGTTGTGAATATCTTTTTAGATGCGATGCACCTTTAAAAGATTGTGCTTGGGCGAAAAGAAAAGAAGTTATTGCGCGTAAAAACTTAGGAAGAGAATTCATCTATCCAAGCGATGAAGAAATAAATCAAACATTTAAAGAATACGCTAAAGGGATAATAGAAATTATACATGGAAAAGGATTTACGTGGCGCGATCCTATTGAATCGACGGAAGTATTTCAAAAAGCATATGATGAAGTTAAAGAACAAGTATTACTTGAAAGTAAGGCTTTAAGAGAAAAAAATATGAAAGTCGATAACGATGAATTATTTAAAAAAGCGATGAAACAAAGAGGAATTTCTTGGAAACCTCCTGTTAAGATGGAAGAAAAGAAATCGTTATTTAAAAGAAAATAAAAGAAAAAATCAGTGAGAAATACTTTCTTCACTGATTTTTATTTAGCTAATTCTTTTCCTCTTTCTACGCATGCTTTGTAGCATTTTTTGATAGATTCATCAACGTTATTATTGATAAGATGATTTAATCCTGCGATGGTAGTGCCTCCTTTAGAACAGACATTATTTATTAAAGTATCTAAAGAAGAAGACGAGTCCATCATTAATTTACATGAGGATATGATTGATTCTCCACATATTTCTTTAGCTTCTTCATAAGGAATATGATATTCATTTACTGCGCATTCAATTAGCGACTTAGCAAAGAAGAATAAATAAGCAGGAAGAGAACCATTTAAAGGAATCATGTCATCTAATTCTTTTTCACTAACTAAATATGTTTTTCCAATTGTAGAAAATAAACTCTTAACTTCTTTTACATATTTATTATCTTCTTTGAAAGCAATGGTCGTTACTCCTTGTTTAATTAAACAAGGGGTAGAAGGCATAGCACGAATTAAAGAAGCGCCCTTAAAATATTTTTCTAAGTAAGATAAAGTAATGCCAGCAGCAATAGAAACAACACACTTTGAATCATAAGAATAAGAAGAAGCAACCTTCATTACTTCATCAAAGCCTTGTGGTTTAATACATAATATAATAATTTCTACTTCTTGGAAAAAGAATGAGATATCGCTAGTAACTGTGTATCCTTCTTTTTCTAGATTTTCTTTTTGTTCTTTGTTTCTTACACAAAGCAAGATATCATCTTTCGAGTAAGAAGAATCATTCATCCCTTGAAGAATGCTTCCTCCCATTTTTCCCACACCTAAAATTCCATATTTTTTCATTTTCTTATTTGTCCATTTCCACATATTTTATATTTATATGTTGTTATTTCTTTTAAGCCCATAGGACCACGTGCATGCATTTTGGAAGTAGATATTCCAATCTCGGCACCAAAACCAAATTCCCCTCCATCGGTAAAACGAGTTGAAGCGTTTAAATAAAGGCAACTAGAATCGACGAAGGTAAAGAATTTTTCAAAAGCTTCTTTATTTTCACTAACTATCGCTTCTGAATGTTTCGTGGAATAGTGATTAATATGAGCAATCGCTTCATCTAAAGAAGCAACAACTTTAAGAGCAACGATATAGTCGTTATATTCTTTATAATAATCCTCTTCAGTGGCTTCAAAAACAGGAATAATCTTTCTTGTTTTTGGGCATCCTCGCATTTCTATATGTAAAGAGGAGAATTCTTTATATAGCATAGGTAAGAAAGAAGAAGCAACACTTTCATGTACTAAGATAGTTTCAATAGCATTGCATACTGAAGGTCTTTGATATTTTGCGTTTATTGCTATACTAAGAGCTTTTTCTAAAGATGCATCTTTATCAATATATAAATGACAATTGCCCGCGCCAGTTTCAATAAAAGGAATAGAGGCGTTTTCACAAACAAAAGAAATGAGTCCTTTACTTCCACGTGGTATTAATAAATCGATATATTCTTTCTTGGTAATTAGTTCTTTAGTTGTCTCTCTAGAAGTTGATTCAATTAATAAAACAATATCAGAACATACAAAAGGAGCAATACTTTCTTTGATGATACGAACTAATTCTTTGTTAGTTTCTAAAGCTTCTTTACCACCTTTTAAAACGCAAGCATTACCTGATTTAATACAAAGAGAAGCGATATCAACAACCACATTAGGACGCGATTCAAATATAGCGCATATTACTCCAAAAGGAACACGAACTTTTTGTATTATTAATCCATTTGGTCTTACTATTTCTTCCTCTACTAGATTAATAGGACTTGGTAAAGCCACGATTGAATCGATAGAAGAAGCGATGGCTTTAATTCTTTCTGTAGTTAAAAGAAGACGATCGACCATAACAGGTGAGATATTATTCTCTTTAGCTTTTTTTACATCTTTTTCATTGGCTTTTAAGATAGAATCAATATTGTCAAGTAGTCCCCTTTTAATAGCGCATAAGCATTTATTACGCTCCGCATCATTTAGTAGGAGCAATTCTTTTTGACTATTTTTCGTTTTACTTAATAATTCGTCCATATATTTTCTCCTTGATAACTACAAGATTTGAAGCATGAACTGCTTCTTTTCTGATTGGATAGGGCATAATTTCTTTAATTTTGGAGGAAGGTAATCCTTTGACAAAATTAATTTCAAAAGAGGACATAGATGATTTACCTTTAGCTAATAATTCTCCCTCCTTTGAGATGATACAGATGATATCATCTTTTAAAAATTCACCTTGAACTGAGAGGATACCTTTTGGAAGAATAGAAATCTTTGTATCTTTTTTTAGTTCTTCTTCTACGCCTTCATCTACGACGATACTTCCTTTTCCTTTGGTTTTAAAAATGAGCCAATGTTCTTTAGATGGAATTACGCTATTTTGTTTAGTAAATAAAGTTCCAATATTCTTTTTAAATATGATATCTTCTAAAGAGGATATTTCTTTTGCATTACATATAATCATATCACTACCACAAGAAGTGGCGATTAAAGCGGCATTAATTTTTGTTTCCATACCGCCTGTTCCTACTTTCGAAGTGGAAGAAGAGGCTTCTTCAAAGATGGAATCATCGATTTTATTTACGACTTTAATTAACGTAGCATCATCATATATTTTTGGGTTTTTAGTGTATAAACCATCGATATCACTAAATAATATTAATAGATCAGCATTGATCATTGGACAAATTAAAGAAGCGAGAGTATCGTTATCTCCTACTTTAATTTCTTCTACCGCTAAAGCATCATTTTCATTGATTACTGGAATAATATTGTTTTCAAACATAGCCTTCAAAGTATTTTGAAGATAGAGCATTCTGTTTCTTTTTTCAAAGTCATCGTGACTAAGTAGAATTTGCCCTAAGAGAAGATCATACTTAGCGGCAAACTCATTATATACTTCCATAAGTTTTGCTTGACCTAATGCGGCACACGCTTGCTTTAAAGACATGTCTTTGGGCTTTGAGGAAAGATGAAGTTCATTCATTCCTAGGGCAATCGCTCCTGATGTGACTAACACTAAATCAATATCCTTCTTTTGTAGAAGAGAAAAAGTTTTCATCATTCTATTGATGATATTGTAATTTATATAACCTTGCTCATCTTCTAAGGAAGATGAACCAATTTTAATTACCACTTTTAAAGTTTGTTTTGCCATATTTATCTTTCCTTTTATATTTTAGATATTATAAGAAAAATAAAAGTTAATATAAAGCATAAAATATTTTTTTTAAAATTATCCGCGTAAAAGAACAAAATATTATTTTTTGTTTGCAATCCAAATTATTGTATAAGAAGAAAAATAATACTAGAATTGAATAAGAAGGAGTAAAGATTTATGAATTTATTTAAATTTTTAGGAGAAGTTAGTTCGCTTACTTCACAAGAAAGTGCTTCTACCTCTTCAGAAAGTATAGAAGAAATTTTAGTTCCTCAAATATCATGGGCAGATGTATTTGATAAAGTTTATCACTGGTTGATGACAACTGGATTAAAACTTCTTATTGCCATAATTGCATTAATTATATCTTTTGGATTAATCAATTTTGTTACTAAAAAAGTTTTTAAACGTCTTCAAAAAAAACATGTTGATGAAACTATTAATAGAGTTATTTTTGGAGCATCAAAAATCGGTTTAAAATTATTAGTGCTTACAATATTAATTGCTTATGTTGGTATTGAAACTGCTTCTCTTTCCGCAGTAATTGCTTCTTTAGGTGTAGGTATTTCTCTTGCTGTTCAAGGAACATTATCAAATTTTGCTGGTGGAGTAATTATCATTGTGATGCGTCCTTTTAAAATTGGTGATTTTATTACCACAAGTGATTATTCAGGAACAGTTGAAGATATTCGTTTGTTCTATACCAATATTGTAACTCCAGATAATAAAGTCATTATGATTCCAAATGGAACATTATCAAATAATATTATTGTTAATGTCAGTGCGAAAGAAAGTAGACGTGTTGATGTAGTGATGCCAATTAGCTATGACGCTGATGTAGAAAAAGCTAAAAAAGCTATTGGTGATGTTATTAAGAAATATGATCTAGTATTAAAAGATCCTGCACCATTTATTGAAGTGGGGGAATATGCAGATTCATCTGTTAATATTTATGTTCGTACTTGGACTAAAAAAGAAAATTATTGGACTGTATATTATTACTTATTAAAAGAAATTAGAAAAGAGTTTGATAAGAAGGGTATTGAGATTCCTTTCAATCAACTCGATGTGCATATTACAAAAGAGAAAAAATAAGTTTAAAACTCTAGGAATTTCTTAGAGTTTTTTGTTGCAATTTCAACAATAAAATCGTGTTATGATAAAAAAATGTCAAGTTATGACAAGCAAGGTAAAAATTGACATCTTTCCTATATATTGAAGGTGTAGAGGAACTCGAATACCTTATTCGAATGCCTTATCTCCAATCGAAAAATATCTATGAGTTGTATAGTTAAAATTCCCTTTCTCAACTATACGTAGATAGACCTAATCGATTTCCTAAATCCCTTGAAATTATTTTAGAATAAAGGTGAGTTTCTCAGTGTTGTATAAATTTATGGTTAGTCCATCCATAAATATATAAAGAGGAAGCGATGAACTTCTTCTTTTTTTTATGCTACAAAATATCTAAAATATAAGTAGAGGAGAATATATATGTGCTGTCGCTTTTTGTTTGGATTAGAAGATGATGAAGAATTATATGGCTATGTAGAAAAGATGGAGATAATGTATAGGAAATTATATCCTTCCATTCCTTTTCCTCGAGGAGAAATTTTTCCAAGCGATACAGTATGCGTTTATTTACAAAAAGAAGGAAAAATCACTTTGCAAAATATGAAGTGGGGATTTTCTTCTTCTTTAAGTAAAAATTTGATTATAAACGCAAAAAGCGAAACTCTTAAAGAAAGAGTAATGTTTAAAAATATCTTAGGAAATCGGTGCGTAATTCTTGCTAATGCTTTTTTTGAATGGTCACAAGATGCATCTCATCAAAAATATATTT
The DNA here is from genome assembly GCA_022772105.1 of Erysipelotrichaceae bacterium. Classification (GTDB taxonomy): domain Bacteria; phylum Bacillota_I; class Bacilli_A; order RFN20; family CAG-449; genus UBA3210. Next base: position 7,448 of record JALFBO010000054.1, read on the forward strand.
TTAGAAGAAAAAATGAGCCTATTTATCTTGCAGGATTATATAAAGAAGATCATTTTGTCATTATCACTAAGGAAGCATCTGGTGTTATGAAAGATATTCATTCTCGTATGCCATTAATTCTTGAGGCAAAGGATGTTAAGAATTATTTATTGGGTGATAACTTCTTTGATTCGATTTTTTTGAGTAATGACCCTCCGCTAAGGAAAGAGATATGTTTATAAGACAAGAAGGTGATGAATATGAAAATTGATTTAGTTAATTATCATAATGGAGATCTTTTAAAAAGTGAATACGCCAGTGCTAAAGAAGAAGTAGAAAAACTTCTTTTAGATACTTCTTTTTCAAAGAATGTATCCTCTTTATTTGATAAATATTATGCTTCTCTTTCATCTAAAGCAAGAATGCGCATATTATGTCGTATTTATGTGGCTTCAACGAAAGAAAAATCTAAATTTGAAATTAAAGATTTAATTGAAAAGACGTTACCTATTCATCTTTTTAATCTACGTCATATTGCCGCGCCACGTCTCTTTTTACTAGAAGTTAACAATGCTTGCACCTACAATTGTAGCGTTTACTTAGCTACTCGCTTATCCTTAAAAAAAGATTTTAAAAACGAAGAAGAGAAATATCTAATTTATCTAGTAATTTCTTTACTAAAATCTTTATCATCAATATTTTCTTTATTTGAACTAGGCGATGATGTCCATGCTTTTTCCCTTATGAGAGGATTTTTGGAGCAAGAAATTAAATTATGTTTACTTTTACAAGATAATGAATTGATAAAGGATTATATACTATTTAATAAATATAATTCCTTAAGGCGTCATAACCAAGAATCGCAAGCAATGAAAGAATTATTTGAAAATAAGCGAGTGTATAGTTCAACAGAAAAAGAAAGCTATCTACTTTATGGATGGGCAGATAGAAGGACGAAAGTGATGTCTTTTAGAAGACTACTTGAAATATATAATGAAGAGGATGCCCCAAAGATTTATACATTATATGGAGCGATGAGTGAATTTGTTCATGAAGATCATATTGGAGTTAATTATGATTATATAAAGATGAGAGAAAAGTTTTCTTCCTATTTGACACTCATTTTCTTCAAATTTATGTATCCTTTGATTCAACAATTTTTTTCTCATGATATTCTAGTGCTAAATGGAATAAAAATTAAAGATCTAGTTGATTTAGGCTCTATAAAAAATGAATTAAAGGAATTTGTACCTACTTTAAATGTTAATAAGTGAAGATCACGCTACTTTTAGTTGCGTGATTTATTAATAAATTCAACTTTATAATAAATGTGTAAGGGGAGGTGAGAAAATGATAGATTCAGTAAGAGTTGGAAATAAGATTGCAAGTGAAAGAAGAAGATGCAAATTGACACAAGATGATTTGGCTTCTCATTTATATGTAACTAGACAGTTAGTTTCTAAATGGGAGCAAGGATATGGTGTTCCCACTATCGATAGCGTTATTTCTTTAGCAAAACTATTTTCCATTTCTATCGACGAACTTTTATGTTTGGACGAAGAAAATGATATAGATGAAAATAATCTCTTTATCGGTAGGAGTCGAGAAGCAGTTATTACCAATATTATTAAAGGTAATATAAAGGTTAATTTAGAGGATGTATTCTATCAATTTTCTCCAACAGAAAGATTACTATTATTAAAAACGATAAAAAGTGGAAAAATAGAAACAAATATGGATGATTTATTACCTCGCCTCACTTCTGGAGAAAGAAATTATTTAATAAAGGAGAACGCTAATTATGATATTAAGAAGATCAAATAACAATGGTACAGATGTATATGAAGAAATAAGTTTAGAAGAAGCTATTAAATTAAATAAAAAAGAGATTATCTTTACTGATGAAGAAGATAAAGAAGCTTACGAAGAAGCGTTTAAGGAGCAAAAGAAGGATAGAAAAGATCCTTTAGATCAATTCGTTGAAGGCATGGAAAACTTTGGAGAAAAAATCAATAAGGTAGTAAACGATGCTTTTAAAGGTTTTAGTAACAACCGCTACAACGAGAAAACAAGAAAAATTAAAAAGATTCTTCCATTTTTAGGTGAAGAAGATTTGAAGGAAATCGTAGAAGCAATACTTGCAAAGGATGAAAAATATGAATTCCTTCCATTAGATATTCTTTTTCCTTATTTAAATGAAGAAGATTGCGATCGCCTCTTCATGATGGCTCTAGATGATGTAGATATGAAAAATAAAATAGATATCCAAAAATTAGTTCCATTCGTCAGCGAAGAATGTATGGATAAATTTGTTGATCTATATGTGCAAGGAAAATATAAAAATGTCAACATTGATGAATTATATCCTTTCATGAATAATAAGTCTATTAAGAAAATATTCTCTTACTATTTATGCAAAGATTA
>JALFBO010000064.1 GCA_022772105.1 Erysipelotrichaceae bacterium
TCATTAAAATAGTTGTTCTTCCTTCTATTGCTATATTTTTAATTGGAGCAATCACATATTTTGTTCTTATCATTAGTGATTTACTATCTAAAAAAATAATTAAAAATTGTCTATAATAAATTTATTGATTCTTTTAAAAAACTAACCTTTTAAGCAAATCGTGGGTGAGGTACAATTACTTGATTTTTATATCAAACATTCTTTTCAATAAATTTACCGTTACTTTGTATATATCATTTTCTTTATGTATTTCATTATCTATAAAAAAGAAAAGGTTTATATAATCTTGTAATAAATCTTTCTTAAATCCACGATGTTTATTTATAAAGAATTTGAATCTATTACAAACTTCATCGATAGGTGATAGTTTTTCAAATGCTTCTTCGGTATATGATTTAACTTGAATTCTATCCCAATTCATAAGTTTAGATGTATATGTTAATGATGTATCTTCGTCACCTATGACAGTACTATTTTTTTGAATGTGTTTCTTACAAATCTGATAATTAATTTCACGTTTAGGTCTACCATGACATACAATTTCACCAAAAGATTTATCTTTATCTGTTGCTACTAAAATACATATCTTATTTCTTGAAATTCCACGGGGCTCTTTTTTTACTTTCTTAATCTTTCCTATTTCTTCTAAATGATAGATTTTTGATTTATCTTCATGGACATAAGTTTCATCAATATAAACCTCTTTATTTAGGATTATTTCGTCTTGATAACACTTTAAAGTTGTAAATATTTTGTCCATCCATTCACTTCCTGTGACTGTAGAGATTTTAGATACAATACATGCAGTTCTCATGGAAGTACCGCTCAATAGACTTTCTAAAAACGCAAACCATGCTTTAATATTTACTTTTGAAGAAAAGAACAATGAGTTTGATACAACATTAAATGTTTTTCCACAATCTTTACACTTATATCTTTTAGATCCATTCTTATCTTTTCCGTGACTAATAAATTTAGTTGAACCACATCTTGGACACTGGATATTATCTGTTGATTTCATTTTTTCAAACATTACAAAATCATGCTTATGAAATCTATCATAATCATCCTTAATTCTTTCAATTATTTGTACCTCATAAAAGTCTTCACTTTCTTCTATTAGTGAAAACATTTTTTTATAAGAGGAATTTTTGGTCTGGCTTCTCATAAATTCCTAATATCTTTAAGCAATAACTCAGTTAGGATTAAGTTGCCAGACCATGAACCAAAGGACTGAGTTATTGCTTAAAAACATCCTTTTCATCGATCTGGCTATATTAATTATAATACTTTTTTTCATTTCTGTTGAAAAAAACGATGAAAAATAACATTTTCACCCACGATTTGCTTTAAAGGTTAGTTTTTTTATAGAATACAAGATAAAGATTATAATAAAAACAATAGCTAGTCCAATGATGACTATTATAGATACATATAGGGCTAAAGAATTTTGTTTTTCTTGTCCGTTCATACTTTTACCTCTTATACATTATATACAAAATAACTTTTATACTCAAAACGAATACAAAAGTTATTTTATTTATACATATATTCTTAATTTATGTAATCCTGCGAACGATATTGCTTCTTGAGAAATACCTTCTTGTATAAAACCATCGTCGAATAAACAATATGTATAATGAGAAAAGATTCTTTCAGCAGGTGCCATACCAACTGCCTGACCTATACCTTGTCCAAGTGGTCCTGATGAAGCATCAACTCCATCAGTAACTATCAATTTAGGATGGATGGGTATTCTCCGCTACCATTATAAAAATCTAGAAGGAGGCGGAATTATCGGGTTCTCTAGGTGAGGATCTTTTCTTTATTCTGGACTCACGACCTTAGATAAATAATATATAGATTTATTATACGAACGTCCTTCAACTCCATAGAAATGAATAAGATTCCCACTTACAAGATGTAGGAAATGCGTATAACTTTAGGCACCTTTATTTTTGCACCTATTAATCAATTTATTAAGATACTATGGTTCTCTAAATAAAATTGGGAGCGCTTTGCTCATCAAATTTTTTGAGTTCAAAATAATCTCCACTTATATGATAAGTTTTTATTTGGATGTTCCATATCTATTTGAGAAATTACTCCCAGTTACAAAATATTTTTAGAGAACCAAAAATTTTTATAGAGCCACTATTTTATGATCTACTGAACCCTATAGTGCCAACAATTTTAAATTTACTGTTAACCATACAAAACTCTAAATTTTTTTAAAAAGCCATAAACAGCAATATTTATGATAATTAATTAAAAATATATCAATTATGGTAATTGTTAATGGTAAGACGAACTAAATTCATATTGAATTTATCAACTAAATATAATGTATAGATTTAATAAGTATATAAACATTAAATACTTCAAGATGAAGTATATTTCTATTATAGATTAGTTACTTACCTATATAGTTATAGTGAATAATAGCAGATTTTAATTCATCATTAGTCGAATCAATACTAATAACATTCCATTGTTCTTCTGAACCAATATAGTATACATCACTTAAGGAAGTACAACCGCTAAAAGCAGAAGCGCCAATTGAAGTTACACCATTTCCTATTGTTACTGAACTTAAGTAGGTACAATTATCGAAAGTATGGCTGCCAATTGAGGTTACACTATCTGGTATCACGATTGAACTTAAGGAGTAACAATACCAGAAAGCATTATTGCCAATTGAGGTTACACCATTTCCTATTGTCACTGAACTTAAAGAATTACAATTATAGAAAGCAGAGGCGCCAATTGAGATTACACTATCTGGTATCACAATTGAACTTAAGGAGTAACAATTATAGAAAGCAGAGTCACCTATTGAAGTTACACCATTTCCTATTGTTACTGAACTTAAGCGGATACAATCTTCAAAAGCATTGTT
>JALFBO010000074.1 GCA_022772105.1 Erysipelotrichaceae bacterium
CGTCAGAAAAAAGATATTATCATTTAAAAACGTTGTTTTTTTTGAGTGGCTTTTGCTACAATAAAGGAGACTCACCGGTGGGAATCTCATCGGTGCTTTTTTATTTTTTAAGGGGTAATTAATTTATGAAAATATCATTCGACAACGAAAAGTACTTAAAACTTCAAAGTGAAAATATTTTAAATCGCGTCAATCAATTTGGAGATAAGCTTTACATCGAATTTGGAGGTAAACTTTTTGATGATTATCATGCTTCAAGAGTATTACCTGGGTTTGAAAAAGATACAAAACTAAAAATGCTTTTAAAAATTAAAGATGATGTGGAAGTGGTTATTGCAATAAGCGCTAAAGATATTATCAAGAATAAGATACGTAATGATATTGGAATAAATTATGAAGGTGAAGTACTTCGTTTAATAGATGCATTTAGAGAATCTTCCTTATTTGTTGGCTCTGTATGTGTTACTCAATACCAAGATGCACCTACAGTAAATACATTTATAAAAAAATTGAATAATTTGGGAATTCCTACATATAAGCATTATGTAATTGAAGGATATCCTCATTGTATCGATAAGATTATTTCTGAAGAAGGATTTGGCAAAAATGAATATATTAAGACAAATCATAGAATCGTTGTTGTAACAGCACCTGGACCAGGAAGTGGAAAGATGGCAACATGTTTATCACAACTTTATCATGAAAATAAAAATGGTGTGAAGGCAGGATATGCTAAATATGAAACTTTTCCAATATGGAATTTAGATTTAAAAGATCCTGTTAATCTAGCTTATGAAGCGGCAACCGCGGATTTAAATGATGTAAATATGATTGATCCATATCATCTAAATGCATATGGAAAAATGGCGGTTAATTATAATCGTGATGTAGAAATATTTCCGGTTTTAAAATCGATGTTTACCGCGATTTATGGACATTGCCCATATCAATCACCTACCGATATGGGAGTCAATATGGCCGGTTTTGCAATTTGTGATAAAGAAGCATCTTCTTTAGCAAGTAAAAATGAAATCATACGTCGTTATTTCCAAGCAAAAGTAGATTTAAGAAATGGTAAGGTTAATGAGACTACAGTCGAAAAAATCAAATGTTTGATGCAAGAATTAAACATTACACCTTTAGATAGGCTTTGTGTTACAGAAGCTTTAAAAAAGAAAGAATCATCTCAAACAGAAGCGATGGCAATGGAATTAAATGATGGCACAATAATAAGTGCAAAGACTTCTTCTTTATTACTTGCTCCTGCTGCTTTGATATTAAATGCCCTAAAACATTTAGCGGGTATTCCTGATGAATTAACCCTTATTGCTCCTTCTATTATTGAACCAATCTCTACAATGAAAACAAAAATATTAGGAAATAGAAATCCACGTTTACACGCTAATGAAGTGTTGAATGCTTTAGCAATTTCTGCAACAACAAATCCTCTTGCAGATTTAGCGATAAAACAACTTTCTTCTTTACAAGGCTCACAAGCACATTCTAGTGTTATACTTTCGGAAGTGGATAGTAATATTTTTAAAAAATTAAAAGTTGATGTGACAACTGAAGATAGAGCATATGCTCATCGCTTATTCGTAAAATAATATATATTTTATAAAAATAAACTTTATTGAAGGAGGAAAATATGAATATAACATTTAAAAAAGTAACATTTTCATATCACGAAGATCCTCTTCTTAAAGATGTTGATTTTACGTTTACTACGTCTGATAAAATCGGACTAGTGGGAGTAAATGGTGTTGGTAAATCAACATTATTAAAATTGATGCTAAGTCTAGAAAAACCTCAAGATGGCGAAATATTAATCACAGGAGGAGCAAAAATTAACTATTTGTCACAAAATGTAAACATTCCTTCTGATAGAAGTTGCTTAGAATATATTTTTTCTTCACTTGATAAAGAAAAAGAGATAAAAGAATATGAAGCACGTTCCATATTAACCAAATTTAAAATAGATCCTAAAGGAAATACTTCCTTTCTATCAGGAGGCCAAAAGAAAAGATTAGGGCTCGCTAAATGCTTAGTCACTAACTGTGATTTCCTTATTTTAGATGAACCAACCAATCATTTAGATAATGATATGATTACATATTTAGAAAAATATTTAATCAAATTTAATAAAGGATTGTTTATGGTAACTCACGATCGCTATTTCCTAGAAAGAATATGTAATAACATATATGAACTTGATAGAGGAAAAATCTATACATATAAAGCTAACTATAGTAAATTTCTTGAACTGACAGCCGCTCGCCAAGAACAAAATGAAAAAGAAGAGAGTCGTATTAAAAAGATGCTACGCATTGATCACGAATGGATGACTCGTGGAGTTGAAGCAAGAAGAACTAAGCAAAAATATCGTATTGAACGATTTAAAGAAATGAGTAAAATAAAATTTCAAGAAACAAAATCATTTGAATTTTCATCCGTTAATACATATTTGGGTAAAAAGATAATCAATATAAAAAACGGAAGCAAAAGTTATGGAAGTCATGAGATTTTTTCTTCTTTTTCCTTCTCTTTATTAAGAAGTGATCATATTGGTCTT
>JALFBO010000114.1 GCA_022772105.1 Erysipelotrichaceae bacterium
TCCACATCTTCAAAGAAAGCTTCTCCTCCTTGTCTTTCTTTTTCCTCGATCAAAGCAGCAACTTTTTGTCGATACTCCTTTTTTTGTTGTAATTCTTCTTGTTTCATATTTGACATTTTTATTCTGCTTGTTGTAACGCTAAAACGTTTTTAAATGAATTATCGTCTTGGAGAAATTCTAAAGCTGACTCAACCATTTTCTTGGAACATTCTAAATCTTCTTGTTGTTTTTCTTTTGAATAATCTACTTGTCCTTGTTTTAAAGAGAAATAGAAAGGAGTTCTCACAGCATATTTCCAGAAATAATCTTCATATCTAACGCCTTTATATAACCATGGTTTTAAAAACATATTATAATGAACGATATGTAATTCATCTTCTTTTTTGCTATCCATCATCATCTTATTCCATGATGAAGGCAAATGAAGTACTCTGTTCTTACATAGTGCATTTAAATAATCTTGATCTGGAGCAACAGTGGAAAAACAATAAGTATTTAACAAATGAATAAATCTTTCTTCGATTTTTGCGTCTTTAAATGCTTTTACATTCATTAATAACATTCCTGAATTAAAGTAATCTTCCGCTTTATCTACACCCACATAGTTAACCACGTAATCTTTTAAGTTATCATCTAAAGCCACAACTGCGTCTGATACCGCTGCTACAAGATTATCTTTTAAATCAATATGGTAAAGTTTACTAATATCATCTAAAATAACCATATCAGAGTCTAAATAAATTACTTTATCATAGTCTTTAAAAATTGATGGGATAAATAATCTAAAATAGATAGATTCACTATAATAATCTCTTAAATGTAAATTCTTAGTTAATGATGACAATTTTCTTTTAACGTTGATAAATTGAATCTTAACATTATTGTTATTAAACTTTCTAACTACATTTTGATTTGGAACGCTTATTCCGTTATGAAAAATATAGATTAAGTAAAAATATTTATCTGATGAATTATCAATCAAAGATTTTATGGCAACAGTTAAGTAAGGTATATAATTATCATCACAGCTAAATACAACTGGGATTTCTTCTAAATGTAATTTATTAAATTTATTCATATAAAAATTCTCCTTTCACTTTTTGATATTCATTTAAAATATCATCAAAACAATTTATATGTAATACATTTCTTACTTCTTCCACCATCCAAGGTTTAATATTTAAGGTAGAGAAATAAGGGAAAAATTTTAAGGTTTTGGAAAAATGACGAATTACTGTATCATCTTTTTCTTTATGTTGTTCATTGAAACAATATGGTAATAATTTCTTTTTGGTTACTAGTTTATTTATGGCATCTTGATCTGCGAATAACATTTTCTTGGTTAATACCATCTGACGTGCTTTTTGAAACATTTTTGTTTCTCTTATTTTCTTCATGTTAAGTAGGAGCACTCCAGAGTTCATATATTCTCTTCCAATAAAAATATGGCCATAATAATCTTTAACTCCCGCTAGTTCTACATCACTCACGTCGATAGAATATAACTTATTTACATCTTGAGCGAAAACTACATCAGTATCCACATACAAGACTTTATCTGGTATTTCATCCATCATATCGGCATATAATCTAAGAAGTGCATAAGGCGTATATCGATTTAGTTTGTTAACTCCTTCCAAATCTTTTTTATATTCATCTGTAAAATCAATCAATGTTACCTTCGAATCATTATTTGATTTCTTTAATATGTTTTCTAATTTTGTTGCTTGATTTTTATCTATAGGAATAAAATCTTTATTTTGCACGCGTAAATCCATGGTAAGAACAAATAGGTTAATTGCTTCTTTACAATATTTAGATAAAGATATACAAATAATGATCATTCCATCTAGCACTTTAACATTTCCAGCACACATAATATTAATCATAATGTTCACCTTCTTTCTTTTTGTAAGTGTGAACTTCATAAGTAGAAAATTTACTTTTTTCTTTCATCGCATTAATAACTTGATTGTGAAGATTTTCGTCTCTTTCTTTTAACTCCCTTTCCATATCCGGGTAGAAAGGCCCATCAATATATGTGGTAACTTTGGGAAAAGAAGAAAACTTTCTCTTGGTAAATGTATTTGTAAAAGCATATACAGGAGCACCAAGAGAGCACGGATAACGAAATGAGACTTTATCATAATCACGAATTTTGGTATAGAAAGGCCAGATATGAGCTTCTGGATATATTTGAATTACTTTCTTTTTCGCTATTAAATAGGAAATTGCATCATAGAAGTTCTTCATCCCTTTTAAAGAAGAAGGAATAGGCAAAGCTCCGTTCATTAAAATAAAAGTCCTACTCCATTTAGAAGC
>JALFBO010000116.1 GCA_022772105.1 Erysipelotrichaceae bacterium
AAAGCATCAAGAAGAGATCTCCCAGTTATTATGGCTAAAAAATTATGGGGAGCAACAACTGTGGCAACCACTATGATTCTTGCTTCTATCGCGGGAATAGAAGTCTTTGTTACAGGTGGAATTGGAGGAGTTCATAAGGGAGCACAAGAAACATTTGATATATCAGCTGATTTACAAGAACTTGCTCATACCAATGTTACTGTAGTTTGTGCTGGCGCTAAAGCTATCTTAGATCTTCCTTTAACATTAGAGTATTTAGAAACATTCGGTGTACCAGTTTTAGGTTATAAATCAGAATATCTAGCGGCTTTCTATTCATCCTCTTCATCACTAAAACTAGATTATAAAATGGATAGTGCAAAAGAGATAGCTGAAACTATATATTATAAACGTAAGATGAATTTAAATGGAGGAATATTAATTTCTAATCCAATACCAGAAGAATACTCCCTTCCTAATGAAATGATTAATAAATATATTGATGAAGCTATAAAGAAAGCAAATGAATTAGGAATAAAGGGAAAAGATATTACTCCATTTTTGCTAAAAACTATCAAAGAAGCGACAAAAGGTCAATCCTTAGAAGCTAATATCCATTTAGTATTTAATAATGCTTATGTGGGTAGTTTAATTGCAAAAGAATTAAGTAAACTTAATAAATAAAAATCTAATAAAGACAATATAATGTCTTTGTTAGATTTTTTTAATTTCTATATAATAATCATTTATCCTATTAAAAGTGTAATATGGATTGGATTCATCTATTTTATCTTCTATATCTAAAAAAGATATAAGCTCATTGTTAGATAATTTTGCTTTATATATTTCATCTGGATAAGGAGAATAATTTTTTGATATTAAAACGGGTGTAGGAACATTTGTTAAAGATTTGGTAAGATTCTTAGAAGAATCAAAATCAAAAATATAGACATCCTTCCAAGAAGAATAAGACATACTTTTAAAATCATTGACATTAATTATATAAGATGCCGAGATTCTTTTTGTTAGTTCATTATTAAATGAAGGTTGAGACGAATAAATCTTTTTTGAATAAGATAAAATATCTTTTACTACACCACTATGAATAAAAAGAAGAGAAGAAGATTCATAATCAGGGAGATTTAATGTATCTTTACTAAGAGAAAAATCTTCACTTGTTATAAAATATATCATCCTTTTTGTTGTAGAAATGTAATTTTCAATATAAGTATGACTAATTAAACAGGAAGAACAAGATTTGTCTCCTATATATATAACAAAATCCTTTTGTCCTTGATAAGAAGAAATAAAGGAAGAAGGAGTTAGTTGAACAAAAGAATCTATGCCTTCATTTCTTTCTATTATTAACTTATTTGAAGAAGATGATGAACAGGAACAAAGAACTAGCGGAATAAGAAAAAATAACATTCTTTTTTTCATTTTCATTCTCTCCTTTCTTAATTAAATATTTTATACCATAAATAAACAAAATTTTCATTTGATTTATTGTTAAATATTTTTAAAGGTGAGAAATATGAAAAAAACAGAAAAAGATTATATTAATTCATTAGTAAAAAATATAGAAAATAAGGAAATTAATTTGGAAAAATGTGTCAAAGAATTAGATGACTTATGTGAGAATAAAAATAGATATGCTATATACAAAAAGGCATTATTAATTCTTAAGGGTACTAGTTATAAATACGATTTGGAGAAAGCTATTAACTTATTAACATTAGCATCTTTTCTTAATGTACAAGAAGCTTCTTTTCAATTAGGACTAATCTTCTTTAATAAAGGAAAATTTGTTTTAGCGGAACGCTATTTCCTTAAAGCTAGTCGCATCGGTGAATCATACTTTTATTTAGGAATAATAGAGGAAAAAGGAAAGGGGAAAGTGAAGTCGCTACATCGAGCTTTTCAATATTATCTAAAGGGAGCAAAGTTAAATGAATACGAGTGCTCCTATAAGGTAGGCGTTTTTTATCTACGTGGTTTAGGAATAAAAAAGAACGAAGAGAAAGGAAGAAAATACTTACATATAGCACTAAAAAATAAAGTTGAAGATTATGAGAATTTATATGATATGTTTTTAAGAAAGAAAAGTCTCGTAAAATGATACTTTTATAGGAATTTTATGGCATTTTTGAAAATATGAATCAATTTTTTTATATAAAAAATCAGTCGAAAAAATTGAAAAAGTAGGAATTATTACCATATCTTTTTAAGGATAAAAAAGGTGGAATAAAACCTACTTTTCTTCTTTATATTAAAGTGATAAAAATCATTCTTTGTAATGTTAGTATTCTCTCTAGACAGGAGAGAAGTACATATGAAGAATAATCAATTATCTTTTATTAAGGAGTTTGAATTAGCTATTGTAAATATTCAGCATTCAATCTGCACACTTTGCATAAAGTTTGATACAGAATTGAAGATTGAATATTTTCAAAATCCATTACAATTTGATTCAGGAGTCATTTTAAGTTGTTTTCAAAAAAAGGCTTCAAAATTCTTAGATTCATCTAATGAAGATGAGGAAGAAATAAATAAAAGAATAAAGGAGATCGAACATGCACGTGCCATTTTAAGAAAAGCTACAGGTGCTTTATCAATGATTTCCCCAGAATATCGTAATATTATCATTAGGGAATATTTATTTAATAATGACAAAATATGGTGGGTTAATTTCTATTCACGTTCCACTTTTTATAGAAAGAGAACAAAAGCAATTGATGCCTTTTGGAAATTTTATCTATTATGAGAATATTACATTTTTGTTTTATATTATCCTTTATTTTATCCCCAATTTTAGAATATAACAATCAAGAAATATTAATAGAAAATTTTGAAATTATTGAAAATGATGAATATTTTGATATATGTTTTACAAATAAAACAAGTGTTGGTTTCTCTATGTTTAAAATCAACATTAACAAAAATTTTCATGAAAGTTTTAAAGTAGATTTAGGGAATAATAAAATATCTATAAATAAAGATTATTTCATTGATATCAATGATTTTAAAATTGATTGGATGATAAGTACAGGTATTGAATATACATTTAACTTTACATATATAAGAAAAGGTATTTCTTATTTAGAAGAAGGGGTCAGATACAATATTTCTCGCATCAATAATCTAAATGCTTCCTTTGTTAGTTTGAAAGATCCAAGGTGGATAGAATTTAGAAGAGGGAATGATTATCTTTATGTTAAAGATAGTAAACTAAGATTAAGGAGTTTAGGTTTTTTTATACGTAATAATGTCGATATTAAAAATATCTATTTATTTGTTTATAAAAAACACATTTCTTATCCTTACTTACTAGATGAAGAGGAAAATTATAAAATTCCGTTAAAAATAGGAAAAGATTCATATTTACATTATGTGGATTCTCTTTCATTTGATGCCTTTAATGAAGTATTTTTTTCTTCTAAAAATCCGCTTCAAGATGAGCTACTTTTCAAAAAAGAACTAAAGGATCAAACTTTTAAGATTAAGCTTTGTATATGTAAAACAGATATTGTAACTAACAACATTTTATTTGAATTTGATTTGAAAGTAGATAAGGTTATAGTATATCCTTCCGATATATTTAAAATTCGTTTATGATTAAAATTTTAATAGTGATTATTTTGCTAGTAATGGGTAGCTTTTCTTCACATATTGATGTGAAAGGTAATGTAACAAAAGCGTTAACGACAGGGATTTATATATATAAAGAGGAAATTAAAAAAAATGAACTTTCTTCATTTATCATATTTATGGAAGAAGAGATGTCATATGAAAATAGTAATTATCATGAAATTAGCGATTTTACATTATATATTACATATGAAAAACCAAATTTAAGGATAGAATTTACTTATATAGTGAATTATTTTCTTCAGCATGAAGATGAGATTGAGGTATACATAATATGATTGTTAAAGAAATAATTATTATAATTTTTTTGCTTATTGCCACGAAAAAGTTTTATTTTCTATTTCTTTTTCTTTTTTTAATACCACTTAGTATATATATGAAAAATTTTATAAAAAAAGAGAAAGAGCATCGTTTTATCGTTAATTTGTTTACTTTATTTGTGGAAGAAAATAAAAAGGGAAACAAAGAGGAAGCTTTAGAAAAAATTAATGAAGCAAAATTACATTATGAAGATGATATCTTAGAAAATTTAAACACTAATTATCCTTCATATATGACCACAATGTTTTGTGAATATTTATTTATTGAGGAAAAAGAAAGTATTTATCCTTCTCTTACTTATATGTTAGAACATGATAATTTTTATAAATATAAAGCAAATGTAAAAAAATCTTTAGGTGAGCTAGTATTTACATCATTTACTATTTTAATATGTTCTTTTGTTTTTCCTTTACTAGTAGAAAAAATGTTTGATGGTTTTATAGGCTTAAGTTTATTCTGTTTAATTGTAATTTATCATATTCTAATATTGCTTTATTTGTTTGATTTAATTCCTTATAAAAGTAAACAAGAAATATTAAATACTTTTTCGATATTAAAAATGAATGTTGATGAAGAAGCAGCACTCAATATGATTTTTATTATTTATCCTTTTTTAAATAAAAATAAATTTGTAAGAAAAGAAATAACAAATTTTCTACTTAGTAAAGAAAAGAAAATTAAAGAAGAGAATAATATAATCGAACTGCTACCTTCTTTAATAAATTTAATATTGATAATAGTAATGAGCGGAGTTTAATTATGAAAGGAAAAAAGTATATTAATTTTTTATGTGCAATTCTTCTTGGTTTAATGGTAGTTAATGAGTTTAGAATTAATACGATTAAAAATGATTTAAATACGTTAGGAAATAAATTATGCTATGTCATTTCAAGTCAACTGGGAGTAGATGATAAGGTTATTT
Source organism: Erysipelotrichaceae bacterium (assembly GCA_022772105.1). Taxonomy (GTDB): domain Bacteria; phylum Bacillota_I; class Bacilli_A; order RFN20; family CAG-449; genus UBA3210. The sequence goes on from JALFBO010000116.1 coordinate 4,871, forward strand.
CATATTTGGAAGAACATGATAAAACCGCTAAACTTACATATGCTTCGAACCAACTACTATCTAAAGGAGAAGTGTTTTATTTTGAACTTCATAAAAAAATTACTACTTTCTTAAAAGAGGAGGAAGTAGTAATTTATAAGAATGTTATTTTAGGAGCATATTCGATAGTATAGTATCAAAGTCATGATAAAGTTGTTCTTTAGAATAATCATTATTAATTAAGAAGTCACACTTATGAGCGTTTTTATCAAATCTAGTAGATGAATTTAAGAGAAGATCTTGATCGATATTAAAACTATTTCTCGATCTTAAGTGATTGATTTGTGTTTCTTTTGAACAAGTTATACCAATGATGTAATCAAAAAGAAGATTGAATCTTGTTTCAAACATTAAAGGTACTTCTACGAATACAAATTTTTCCTCCTTGTTTTCTTTGATAAACTTAATGATTTTTTCTTTGATTAAAGGATGGATGAATTTCTCTAATTCTTTTTTCTTATCATCCGATAGGGAAATAATATTTTTAATATATCCATATGATACATTTCCTTCTTTAGTAATCACATCATTTCCAAATATGTCTTTTAATCTAGTAATGATTTTGTCTTGCTTATATAAATTTTTAACTTCATCATCGCAAGAAAATATTTTATAACCTTTTTCCTTTATATAAGTCAACAATGTAGATTTTCCAGATGCAATTTTGCCCGTTATTCCAATGCTTATACAAACATTTTGACATTTTGGACAATATGTTGTACCTCTTCCATGAAGCTTATCTTTAAGCATTGTGGATGAACAAAATACGCACTTTTTTCCTTCTCTTCCATAAGCCATTAGTTGATTTTGGAAGCGACCATCAACTCCTTTTTCAGGATGATAAGAAGAAACGGTAGATCCACCTAAGGAAATGGCAAAATTTAAAGTATCTCTACTATTTTGTATAATTGTATTACATTCTTTTAAAGTGATAGAAGATGATTTACGATATGGATTTATTTTTGATTTAAATAGGACCTCATCAACATAGATATTTCCAAGTCCAGTCATAATAGTTTGATCAAGTAAAGAAGCTTTAATTTCAATAGATTTGTTTTTTAATTTATTATAAAGATATGTTTCATCAGTAATATCAAATGGCTCAGGTCCTAAAGAGGATAATTCTTTTAAATTATATATTTCTTTTGTTGGAGCCATTTTCATAATTCCAAATGAACGTGAATCGTCATAACAAAGTTTTTCATCATTATCTAAATGGAATATTACACGTGTATGAGAAATGATATTATCGTTTTCTTTTCTTAGAATATATTTTCCTTCCATTCGTAAATGAGAAATAAAGGAAAAATTATTACTTAGATTAAATATTAAAAATTTTCCTTTTCTAGCAATTGAAATTATTTTTGTGTTTTTGGTATTAGTAATGAATTCATCTAAAGGGGAAAGAATCATCCTTGGCAATAATACTTCACTATAAATAATTGTTCTATTTAAGTAATTTTTTTCTAATGTTCTTTTTACAGTTTCTACTTCTGGTAATTCTGGCATAATATCACCTACTTACAATCAAACCATGTTCTACCAAAGTCACCATCTACTTTAAGTTTGACATCTAAACTAGTAGCATTTTCCATAATTTCTTTGATTTTTGGTAAAATAACTTCTTTTTCATCTTTTGGAACTTTAAAAATTAGTTCATCATGAATTTGAAGAACCATTTGTGTTTTATATGAAGAAGAGGAAAGCATTTCATCTACTTTAATCATAGCTATTTTGATTAAATCAGCAGCACTTCCTTGAATTGGGGCATTCATCGCAGCGCGTTTACCAAATTCTCGTGTCATATAATTACTTGATTTAAGTTCGTTTATATATCTTCTTCGTTTATACAGGGTTGTAATATATCCATTTTGAGAAGCAAAATTAATTACATTTGTAAAATACTCCTTAATTTCTGGGTATTTTTCATAAAAAGTTGTAATAATTTTTTTAGCTTCCGAAGGAGAAGAGGAAATTTGTTCTGATAGTCCCCAATCAGAAATACCATATATAATTCCAAAATTTACAGCCTTAGCTCTTCTTCTTAAAGATGGGGTAACCTCTTCTTTTGTAACATTAAACACATCCATTGCGGTTTGTGAATGAATATCACCATCATTATTAAATGTATCAATTAGTTTTTGACATTTACTTAAAGAAGCAAGAATACGAAGTTCAATTTGAGAATAATCTAAAGAAAGAATCTCGTAATTATCATCATCATAAAAGAAAGCTTTTCTTACTGCTTTACCTTCTTCAGACTTAACGGAAATATTTTGTAAGTTTGGTTCAGAGGAAGAAAGTCTTCCTGTTGAAGTAAGAGCTTGATTATAGATAGTATGGATTTTTCCATCATCATTAACAAAATTTAATAATCCTTGGGAATATGTAGAAATAATTTTTGAATATTTACGATATTCAATGATTAAAGGTATCACTTCATGACGATTCTTTAATTCATTTAAGATTTCAATAGAAGTGGATTCTTTTTTATTTCTTGGTAGCCCTAGTTCATCAAAAAGAACGTTAGCAAGTTGTTTAGGAGAAGCGATATTAAATTCGTGACCTACGATATCATAAATAGAAGAAGTGATATCATTTAATTTTTTTACGTATTCATCATTTAGATCACTTAGAACTTTTTTATTTAAAGGGAAACCATTAATTTCCATCTTAGCAAGAACATTGCATAAAGGTAGTTCGATTGATGTAAATAGCTCATATGAATCTTCTTCTTTTAATCTTTCGATGATTTGAGGTTTTAATTTGGCTAAATGATAAGCCATATTAGCAAACATATCGTCATTTTGTAACAAAGAAAAATTGTTTTGTTTTAAAATATTTACTTCATAAAAAGCGTAGACGCTAACTGGAGAAGTTTCTACTGATGATCTAAGTAAATTGGTGGCAAGAGTAAGATCAAATCCTACTCCTTTGACGTCAAATCCGTATCTAGATAAACTAACTTTTAGAGCTTTAAAATCATATGTGTCTTTTAAGATATTTTCGTCTTCAATAAATGCTTTAAAATCTTTGTCCTTTTTTGCGTTAACAAAAGGTAAAACATAAACAGAGGAAGAGCAAGGAAAACAAAAAGCATTAATCGGTGCAAAATTATAGTTTCCTCCTTCTTGATCAATTATTATGGTTGAGCAAGGAGGAATATCTTTGAATTTGCTAACGGTGATTATATTAAAATCATCATCGTTATTAGTCTCTTCTTTTATGATTCTTTTATCTGTAGGTTTTAATTTTTTTAAAGAAGAGAAGAATTCATATTTAGTAAAGAAAGATGATAATTCATTAAAATCATAGCCTTCATATTTTAAATCTGAGATAGTAAAAGGTAAGGAAATATCAGTGATAATCGTGGCCATTTCTTTACATATTTTACCACTTTCTTGATTTTCTAATATCTTTTGTGCTTGCTTAGAAGTTTGATTTTCCATTCCTTTGATAATCTCTTCTAACGAACCATATTGCTGAATGAGTTTAATGGCACTCTTTTCACCGATTCCAGGAATCCCAGGTAGGTTATCAGAAGGGTCACCCATAAGGCCTTTAAAATCTCTAATTTGAGATGGAGTTAAACCCATTTTCTCTTTGAGAGTTTCTTCATTCATAGTTTCAATATCGGATAATCCTTTTTTTATCATCTCAATAGAAATATTATCATCGATTAATTGTAAATAGTCTTTATCTGAGGTATAGATATGAGTTTCGATATTATTTTTACTTCCGAATTGTTTGGCAACAGAACCAGCAATATCGTCACCCTCATAACCATCTAATTCATAAAAGAAGATGCCCATAGCTTTTAGATAATCTCTTGCTAAAGGTAATTGAACTTTCAAATCTTCATCGATTGGTTTTCTTTGAGCTTTATAAGTGTCTAATTGTTCATGACGAAAAGTCTTTTTACCAGTATCAAAAGCCACCATGATGTAATCATCTTTCTTTAAGGATGATACTAGTTTACTAATCATATTAGAAAAACCAAAAATCGCGTTGGTAGGGAAACCCTTTTTTGTGCGCATAATATCACCGCGGAATGCAGTGGCGTAATATGCTCTAAAAAGAAGAGAATTACCATCTAATACATATAATTTCATTTTATTTACCTCCTATAGGTTCAAGCGTGTTTACGATGAACGAAAGAGTGTTTTTGTTATCTTTTTTAAAGTAACCTTCAGCAAAAACACATTCATTTTCTTTTAAATAATGACCATAACGTAAGTAAACTTCGGGAAACATTACTCCTCTTACAGAGGACGAATCATCATAACAAGAAAAATAAGCCATACGTAAAGAGTCTTTTTTTGTGTGAGTTATATTAACTTTGGTTAGAATAATAGCAATACGCACAATAGAATTTTTCTTTTTTGCTTCCATAATAGGAATGCATTGTTTTAAAGATATTTCTACGCTGTATTTACTTAATTTTGATGAGCCAAGTTTAAATCCTAAAGTTTCTTCTTGACGTTTGTTTACTTCTTCTTCATCATCTTCTATCTCATCAATCACAACTTTCATGAAATCTCTTTGTGATTCATTGAAAAGTAGATCTCCTCCACACGCTAAGGCATATTCAGCACTTTTCATAAAAGAAGGTAAAGCTTTTAAAAGTGAAGTTCGAGAATGATTAAATGAATCTAAGGCTCCTGCATTAATTAAAGCCACATAATGTTCCATAGGTAATTCATATTTATACATACGATACATTAAATCTTCCATAGAAGTAAAAGGTCCATTTCCTCTTTCATGTATTAAAGAGAGACTAGAATTTAAAGATAATCCTTTGATTTTAGATAAAGGAAGAATTAAAGAAGAACCTTCTCCTTCAAAACTAAGTGTCGATTTATTGATAGAAGGAAGACTAACAGATAAAGAAAATTCTTTTAGTTCTTTCTTATATATGTAATAAGTTTGATCATCTAGAACTTCAAAATCTAGTAAAGTTGCATAGAACTGTAAAGGATAATTTGCTTTCAAATAAGCCATTTCATATACAATCCTAGAATAAGCCACAGAGTGCGATTTATTAAATCCATAAGAAGCAAAATTATAAATCAAAGAATAGATATTTAAAGCATCATTTTTACTAATTTGATTTTTCAAACAACCTTGAATAAATTTTTCTTTCATTTGGAATAATAAATTTTCGTTCTTTTTGGATATAGCTCTTCGGAAATTATCGGCTTCAAGGAAAGTAAATGATGCACATTTTTGACAAATTTGCATGATTTGTTCTTGATAAATGATAATGCCATAAGTAGAAGAAAGAATATCTTTTAAAGAATCATGAATATAAGAAATTCTAGCGTTATAATTCTTTCTTTGTGCGAATAAAGGAATCTGCTTGATTGGTCCTGGACGATATAAAGCAATCATATCAGAAATATTTTCAAAACGATCTATTCTTACCTCCATAATAGAAGATGTCATTCCTTCGCTTTCAATTTGGAATATCCCTTTTGTTAAACCTTTATTTAAAATAGAGAAAGTTTTTTTGTCTTCTAAAGAAATTAAATCTAAAGAGAAGGAAGGAGTTTTTTCTTGGATTCTCTTTTGTATTTTATCGATAATATTCAAAGTTCTTAAACCAAGAATATCCATTTTTAAATATCCAAGTTCTTCTAGATATATAGCTTCATATTGACAAACGATTTTGTCGTCTTCTTTATTTAATGGTAGGGAAGAAGATAAATCTTCATCATTAATAATGATTCCAGCAGGATGAAGGGAAGATTGACGAGGTAATCCTTCAATCTTTTTAGCAAGTTCAAAAATACTACGTAAATATGGACTTTGAAGTAGTTTTTGTAATTCTAAAGAATTTCTTTCTCCTTCTATAAGTTTAGTTTTGGAGTCTTTAAAGAACGAACAAAGTAGATTAATATCAGCATTTTTATATTTGCTATCATAAACTCTACCAATATCTCGTAAAGCTTGTTTAGCACCGATTGTTTGGATAGTGATAATATCACACATCCTATTAGAACCATAAATACTACGTATATGCGATATTACTTCTTCTCTTCTATTATCAGCAATATCGATATCAATATCTGGTAAAGTGATTCTATCTTCATTTAAAAATCTTTCAAAAATTAAACCATATTCCAAAGGATTGATAGAAGTTATTGAAAGAGCAAAAGATACTAATGAACCACATGCAGATCCTCTTCCTGGACCGACGGGGATATCATTACTTTTAGCATAGTTTACATATTCTGACACGATCAAAAAATAATCTAAATATCCCATCTTATCAATGGTGTCTAGTTCATAATTTAGACGCGAAATATATGTATCATTTAAAACGATGTTCTTTTTTAGTAAATTATTCTTGCATTCTTCAAAAATAATTTCCTTCTTATTTCCTTTTAGAGGATAAGATAATAAATTACCTCTTTTTTTATAAAAAGTAAAAGAAGTATCTTCACATAATCTATAAGTATTTTCAATTTCTTCTTGAGTATATACTTGGACAATCTGTTTTTCAGAGAAGAAAAAGAATGGCCCCGTTAATTCCATAATATTAGATTTCTTATCATCTTTGATGCATTGTAAAATTGATAAAGTTAATGCATCATTCTTTTTACAATACAAAGCTTTTGGATAAGCTAGCGGTTTATAATTATGATTTATACAAAACTCACGAGCCGCATTAACAACTACATCATCCTCTTTAGCGTATTTTTCTATTCCTATATAAACATCTTCAAAACCATCTTGTACCTTAAAACATAGTCTTTCTAATGTTTCTATTTCTTGATTTAATAAAAGATCTCTAACTACTATATTTGAAATAGTAGGAATAACTAAAATTAATCCTTTTTTGTGATGATTTAATATTTCTAAACTTAGTTCATCTTTATGATAAATTAACGAACATAGTGATTTATAGCCTTCTTCATTTTTTACGTATACACCAAAATAGAAACTTCCTTTATCAGTTTCAAGAATCAAGGTTGTTCCATATATAGGAGTAAGATGATTCTTAGAAGCTAAGGAAGTAAAAGAAGGGAATATGGATGCGTTATTATAATCGGAAACCGCGACAAATTTTAAATTCTTAACCAAAGAATTAGCGATGATATCTTCCACCTTTAAAGCGGAAGAAAGAAAAGAATATCCCGAATAGACATGTAAAGGAATATAGTTCATAAAATCACCACCTTTTTTTATTATATAAAAAAGAACTGTGATAAAAAAGTATTTTCGCTTATTTATAATTGCAGTTACTAAGTGTAAACTTTATAATAAGGAAAGAAAAGGTGATACTATGAAAAAAATTACAGATAAAGGGCAATTGATATATTCTTTTGTGATGACATTAGGATTGTTCCTTTTCTTTTTTCTAGATATATTTATCAAAAGGAATGATGGAAGTAAGTATTCTTTTTATGAAATGATGAGCCGGATTTCTCCTTCTGGAATCGTATTATGGATTTGTACATTTTTTATGATAATTTTTGTATTTATATTAAGTATGATTCAGTCGTTTATCACCCATAAAAAAGATGCTTATACAATTATAAAACAAATCACTTGTATAGTGATGATGATTATACTAGCTATAGAAATAAAATGCGTTAATAAAGTCACCTTAGCTTATGCTCATATTGATAATCTTCATTACTGGGCTGTTATTGTATATGCATGTATTTATCCTATTGGCTTATATGTTTGTGATTATATTCATTCTGTTTTAACCGCAAAATAGTTTAAAAATATTTATAAATATCTTCTAAAAAGAAAAAAATATAGAAAAATAAAAAAATTGTTGATTTTAATTTGATTATTACTTATAATTCACATTGGTTGAAGTTTTAGTGCTTCAGAAGGGGTGATTATAAATGCCAAAAACAGTAGTACGTGACAATGAATCATTAGACGATGCATTACGTAGATTCAAGAGACAAGTTAACAAAGCTGGTACACTCGCTGAAGTACGTAAACACGAATGTTACTTAAAGCCAGGACTAAAAAGAAAAATGAAGTCTGAAATGGCTCGTAGAAAATCTTATTAATAGAAATGATTAAAGATTGGTTTATCCAATCTTTTTCTCTTTTATAGGGGGGCTTTTATGATAATAAAAATTACAAATGAACTTTCTTATAACACTGATAGTGAAGCACTTATGCTTCTTGATAAGGAAATAGGATACGTTAATATTTCTCTTTATGATAACCAAGCAGAAATGTATATATTTATCGAAGAAGAATATCGTTTTCATAAATACGCTACAACATCTTTAAATGCACTAATACAAGAATATTTAAAAAAAGATAATGTTGATAGAATTGTTTTCTTTGTAGAAGGTTCTTCTCGTCCTGGACTAAATCTAATGGGCAAATTAAACGTTTATTATGTGTATTTTGATGAAGAAACAAATGAACATGTTTATGCTGTAGATAAAGATTATTTAGCAAATGAAAATAAAAAAGAGAAAGAATATTTTGATACATATGATATCAATATGAATAAGGTCGATTTTGTTTGGGAAAGAGGGAAAAAATATCCTTCATCCTTATATCATATTGTCGTTAGTGTTCTTCTTATAAATAAAGATCAAAAAATTCTAGTTACATTAAGAAATCCTTCTAAAACCCATCCATTATGTTACGAAATAACAACAGGATCAGTATTAAAAGGAGAAACGCCTCGTCAAGGTGCCCTAAGAGAAGTGAAAGAAGAAGTGGGCATAGATTTAAAAGAAAGTGATTTGATCGAATTTGGAAGAGCAGTAATAGAGGATATGCACGTCTTAGCGTATGTTGCTTTCATCGATTTTGATGAATCACATATTATTTTAGATGAGAATGAAGTTATAGATTATACGCTTCTAACATTTAATGAATTTGCTCAAATTATCGAACATAAAGATTTTCACCCTTTAAATCGCAAAATAATCAATAAATCTAAGAAGAAATTAAACGAAATAATAAGTAGACACTTCGCTTCTTAAAAGACGATAAAATTAAGGCACAATAGAATACATTCTATTGTGTTTTTTTTTATAAATGATTAACAAAATTTTGATTTTAATATTATTTTATTTTTATTAAATATGTCTTGCACGCTAGTAAAACATAATATATAATTAAGCCGTTGTTTACTAATACTAAACAAATAACTTAAAATTAAAAAACTTTTTTAGGAGGTGAAGGCTTATTATGGAAATAGGAAAACGTATTAAAGATTTAAGAATTCTTCTTTCCTTAACACAAGAAGAATTAGCGGCCAGGTGTGAACTAACTAAAGGCTATATTTCTCAACTTGAAAATGATCTTGTGGAACCTTCTTTATCGACATTACAAGATATTGTTAATGCTTTAGGAACAAATATGTCTAGTTTCTTTATGGAAGAAGATAGTAATGAAAAAATTGTTTTTAAAAAAGATGATTATTTTGAAAAGACAACGCCTTCATATTCCTTGATGTGGTTAGTAAATAATTCTCAAAAAAACGAAATGGAACCAGTCCTTGTGTCTATTGAACCACATTGTGAAACTGAAATTGATCATCCTCATGAAGGTCAAGAATTTGGCTATATTATCGAGGGTGAACTAGTCTTATGTATTGATAATAATAAATATCGAGTTAAAAAAGGTGAATGTTTTTATTTTGATTCGTCTAAAAATCATTATTTAAAAAATGTTAAAGATAAGACGTGCAAAGTCATTTGGGTTTCTAGCCCGCCAAATTTTTAAGGAGGATATAAAAAATGGGTGAAAATGAAAAAATTATCGAATTAAAAAATGTTAATAAAATTTTTGGTGATCATGCTGCGGTAAGCGATTTTAATCTTTATGTAAATAAAGGTGAATTTGTCACTTTCCTTGGTCCATCTGGTTGTGGTAAATCTACGACTTTAAGAATGATTGCTGGCTTTGAAATTCCAACGAGTGGAGAAATCCTTTTAAATGGTGAAGATATCTCTTCTTTACCACCTTATAAAAGACCAATTAATACTGTCTTCCAAAGATATGCTTTATTTCCTCATTTAGATGTATATGGAAACATCGCATTTGGATTAAAACTTAAAAAGGTTCCAAAGCAAGTGACAAATAAAAAAGGTCAAACTGTTACTAAAATGGTCAAATTAAGCCAAAAAGAAATCGATGAAAAGGTAACAAGAGCTTTAAAAATCGTTGATTTAGAAGAATTTGAATGGAGAGATATTTCCACTCTATCTGGTGGTCAACAACAACGTGTTGCTATCGCTCGCGCTATTGTTAATGAACCTGAAATTCTTTTGCTTGATGAACCTCTTGGCGCATTAGATTTAAAGATGAGAAAAGAGATGCAAATCGAACTAAAGGAAATGCATAAAAAATTAGGTATCACATTTATTTATGTCACTCACGATCAAGAAGAAGCATTAACTATGTCAGATACAATTGTCGTTATGAAAGATGGAGAAATTCAACAAATTGGTCGTCCAACCGATATTTATAACGAACCAAAGAATGCTTTCGTCGCTGATTTTATTGGAGAATCTAATATTTATACAGGTATTATGAGCGATAAGAAGAAAGTAAAATTCTTAGGAAAAATTTTTAAATGTATCGATGATTTCCCAAAAAATGAGAAAGTCGATGTAGTAGTTCGTCCCGAAGATGTGATAATCACTAAAAAGGGTGAAGGCGATGTTGATGGAAATTTAATCTCTAAAGTATTTAAAGGTGTTCATTATGAATATACCATTATGGTTGGAAATTCTGAGGTAATCGTTCAATCAACAATCGACTATGCAGTTGATCAAGTTGTAGGTCTTCAAATTGGTGAAGACGCTATTCACATTATGGGTAGAACTATGACCACAAATAAATTTGAGGGTTATATCGATAATAAAAACAATGTTGTCTTTGCAGATGGAACATGGGAAGTTGATGTTACTACATTACTCGAAGGCTCTACACTAGATGAAGAAGGCTATTTAGTGGATAAACTAGGTAAGAAATACGATTTGAAGAATGCTGATGTAGAAATAGAAGTTGGATTCAATGATATTGAATTATTCGATAACGATGAAGATGGAACAGTATGCGGTGAAGTCGTTCAATTGATTTATAAAGGTGATCACTACCAAGTAGTAGTAAGAACAGAAAGTGATGACGATTTTGTATTAGATACAGAATTTACATACAATGAAAATGATAAGGTTAGTGTAAAGGTAGATCCTAGTAAGATTAAGATTAAATTAAAAGGAGATATCGCTAACTATGAAATTTAGATTTCAAAGAAAATATTTATCTATTCCTTATCTTCTATTCTTATTACTTTTTGTGGTCGTACCTGTCTTTGTCATCATTTATTATGCTTTTACAAACAAAACTACAGGACAATTTTCATTTATTAACTTTAAAAATTTCTTTGCAAATAACACAAATGTGCAAGTGCTATTAATATCTATTACATATGGTATTGTCAATACGCTTTTATGCCTATTAATCGGTTATCCAGTAGCTATGATTTTAGCAAATAAAAAATATAATAAAAACAAAGTCATAGTATTACTATTTATCATGCCTATGTGGATTAACTTCGTCATTAGAACCGGAGCAACACGTGACGTTTTGACTTGGCTTGGAATTTCAGGAGGTTACTATCCAGAACTTGCTACCATAATTGGTTTAGTTTATAACTATTTACCATTTGTCATATTACCTTTATATACTACAATGCTTAAAATGGATCGTAATCAAATTGAAGCGGGTATGGACCTTGGTGCTAACCCTATTCAAAATTTCTTCCGCGTTATTTTACCAATGACAATGCCAGGTATTGTTTCTGCCGCTACTATGGTATTTATGCCTACAATTTCTTCATATGTCATTTCTGATATTTTATCTGAATATAACGTAGTATTATTTGGAAGCTACATCGATTTATATTTCACTCAAAATAACTGGAACTTTGGTTCATTGATGGCTCTTGTTATGTTACTTCTAATTGGAATAAGCGTCTTTATAACAAGAAAATTCTCTAAAGATGATAATACGGAGGCTTCAATATGGTAAAGAAAATATTAGCAAAAACATATTTATATTTTATTTTATTCTTAATGTATTTACCAATATTTGTATTGATAGTGTTCTCATTTACAACTTCAAATAATATTGGTGTTTGGGATGGTTTCTCATTCCAATTATATGTTGATTTATTTAAAAATAAGGCGATTATGTCCGCTATTGGAAATACTATTTTAATCGCGGTTGTATCGGCTATTGTTTCGACTATTATTGGTACATTAGGAGCAGTTGGTACTTATTATTCATCAAAAAAATATAAGAAAATGATAGAAACTATTACCCAACTTCCAGTTGTTAATGCCGAAATTGTTATGGCTCTATCTATTGCAATCTTAGTTGTCGCTTTATCTTGGGAGTTTAATTTCTTTACGCTTCTTGTGGGACATGTTGTATTAACTGTTGCATTTGTTTATTTAAACGTTAAACCTAAATTAGCGCAAATGGATCCTAGTACTTATGAAGCAGCACTAGACTTAGGAGCAACACCTAAATATGCTTTATATAAAGTTGTTTTACCTGATGTAATTCCCGGTATTATCTCTGGATTTATGATTTCCTTAACTTTATCTTTAGATGATTTTATTATCACTCAATATTTAAAAGCTCCTCAATTTGAAACACTTTCAACTTACATTCAAAAGATGATTTCTAAAAGACCTATTCCAAATGAGATTAGAGCTTTAACAACGGTTATATTCTTATTCGCAGTTTTGGTACTTATTATCAACACTTTATTAAGTAATAGAAATG
>JALFBO010000137.1 GCA_022772105.1 Erysipelotrichaceae bacterium
AAAATTATTCGTTCTTTAGTTAATCGAGATGATGTTAATATTGTTGTTAATGCGGGTGATAGTGATCGAGAAGGAGAAATTATCGTTCGTATTATCCTTTCCCATGCTTTAAAGTCACAAAAGGATATACGAAGACTTTGGATGCCAGATCAAACACCTAAAACAATTAAGAAAGAACTCTCCATTATGAAGGCGGATAGCGAATATGATTCTTTAGCCAATGAGGGACTAGCAAGAACTTATGTAGATTGGATGTTTGGAATAAATTTATCACGTTATGCCACGATTAAAGCTTCCTCTTTGTTTAGAGTGGGTAGAGTTATAGTTCCTATTGTTAGAGTCATCTATGATAAAGAGATGGAAATAAGAAACTTTGTAAGTAGAAAGTATTATTCTATTATCAGTAAAACAACTGTAAAAGGAGAGACTGTTGAACTTATTTCTAAACGTGAGTTTGATATTGAAAATGAAGAAGTTCAAAAGGAAGTGTTAAAACAAGCAAAGGCTTTCGCCGATGAATATAATACTCATCTATGCAAAGTAACAAACATTACTAGTGAGCCTAAAATTATTCCTTCTCCACGTTTATTTTCATTATCTGATTTACAAGGAGTACTAGGAAAAAAGTTTAAATATACTATGGATAAATCTTTAAAGATTGTTCAATCATTATATGAAAAAGGTTTTTGTTCTTATCCTAGAACTCCAACATCATATCTTGCTGAAAATGAAAAAGATAAATTTAAAGAAATTATATCTTCCTTTCAAAAGTTAGGAAAGAACATTGTTTTTAAAGACAATAAATTTATTTTTGATGATTCTAAAATTGAATCTCACTCCGCGATTACCCCAACATATAAAATACCTCATAAGCAAGATTTGTCAGAAGAAGAGCAAAAGGTATATAAAGTTATTGTAGATCGTTTCTTCGCTGTCTTTGCCAAAGATCCTTGTATTGTGCAAAGAACAGTTATTGATATAGATTTAGAAGGAATAGAACAATTTAAATTAAGAGGAGATGTGATGTCATCTAAAGGATGGACTGAATTTGAACCACGTGATAAAAAGGATAAGTTTTTGCCTCCTTTACAAGTGGGTGATACATTTTCTCCGCTATTTAAGCCAGTTTTAAAGGAAACAAAACCTCCAAAAAGATATACCACAGAAACATTAAATAATTTCTTAAAAAATCCTTTTAAAGATATAAAAAAGATAAAAAAGAGTGAAGAGGAAGAAGAGAATAAAGATGATTCGCTTATCGAGGATGATAGCGAAGATTATAAAGCGATGTTTGAAGGGGTTGAGCTAGGAACGGAAGCAACGCGTTCCACGATAATTAATAATGCGATTTCTTCTAAATATATTTCTTTAAGAAATAATGTTTACTATTTAGAAAGTGGAGGAGAATTTTATATTGATTCTTTAGAAAAACTTAAGATTAGTCTTCCTAAAGAAAAAACTGCCCAACTTGGTCGTTCATTAAAGAAAGTATATCGAGGAGAAATAGATATTTCTGAATGTATCGATCTAGCTAAAAAAGATATTGAAGAAGTATTCTCCTATAAAAATATTACTCTTGAAGGAAAAGCGATAGGTCAAGTTATCTGCTCTTGCCCATATTGTAATAACGGTCAAATAAAAGGAATGAAGTTTGGGTATTATTGTACTAATCCAGAATGCAAGAAGGGCATATCTTATGATAATAAATATTTATCTAGCATTGGAGTAAGAGTATCTCCTGCTTTAGTAAGAATTTTGATGAATGAAGGAATTGTTAAACTAGATAATTTAGTTTCAAAAAAAACTGGAAAAAGATATAGTGCTTATTTAGAAATGGATTATAATGATAAATATCCTAAGTTTAATATGAAGTTTAATAAATAAACTCTCGTATAGAAAGGAAGTAAAAAAATGAAAAATAACATTTTCGTGGATAATTACACTTCTTGTTTATCTTTAAAAGAAACAGAAGTAGCTATTAAGTTAGTAAAAGATACATTTGAGAATTTACTCGCTATTAAATTGAATTTAACTAGAGTATCCGCTCCTCTTTTTGTTAATCCTCATACCGGATTAAATGATAATTTAAATGGATATGAAAAAGCTGTTAGTTTTATAGTTCAAGAAGATAAAAAGGAATTGGAAGTTGTTCAATCTCTTGCTAAGTGGAAAAGAAACGCATTAAAGAAGTATGGGTTCGATGTTGATTCGGGAATATATACTGATATGAATGCAATAAGACCTTTTGAAGATTTAGATAACCTCCATTCTTTATATGTGGATCAATGGGATTGGGAAAGAGTTATTAGTTTAGAAGAAAGAAACGAAACTTTCTTAAAACGAATTGTTAAAGATATATATGAAGTTTTAAAAGATACAGAAAGAAAAGCTCATATTACTTATCCAACTCTTGGAAAAACTTCTCTTCCAGAAGATATTACATTTGTTACTAGTGAAGAACTTGAAGAACTTTATCCTTCTTTAACTCCTAAAGAAAGAGAGAATACTTATTGTAAGGAACATGGTGCTGTATTCTTGATGCATATAGGGGGTAAATTAAAAGATGGTAAGCCTCATGATGGTAGAGCCGCTGATTATGATGATTGGAATTTAAACGGTGATATTTTGTTGTGGTATGAACCTCTTAATATCGCCTATGAAGTTTCTTCTATGGGAATTAGAGTTAATAAAGACTCTTTGCTTTATCAAATAAAAGAAAAAGGAGAAGAATATAAACTTGATTTACCATATCATCAAGATATTATAAATGAACGTCTTCCTCTATCAATTGGAGGAGGTATTGGACAATCAAGAATGTGTATGTTTATGCTTAAAAAGGTCCATATTGGAGAAGTGCAAGCTTCTTATTGGGATGAAGAAGATATTGAAGCATTTGCTCAAAAAGGAGTTCATCTCCTTTAATAAAAGAAAGGGAGGTAAATAAGAATGTTAAAACTATTATTGTTATTACCGATCGTAGCTTTCTTTGTGGTTTTTGGAATACTTGGTATAAGTAAACATATTGTTATCGCAATTTTGTTTTTATCCATCGCTGCATGTATATTTATCCTTTTCTGCATCTTACTAGGCGTATCTATATATAAAAAAAGTGTGACTAAAAACGGATTTGAAACCGAAGCAACAATTCTTGGCTTTATTGATACTCTTGCTGGTAAATATGAAACTCATGATTTTGATGAAGCGTTACCTCATGGAGCTTATGTATTAAGAATTGAATATTTGGATGAAAACAATCAAAAAAGAAGAGTTCTTACTGATAAAGTTATTCATGGATCTAAGGCATGCAAATTAAAAAAAGGTGATACCTTAAAAATTAGATGTAAAGGAGCATCTATTGTTGTAATAGATGAAAAGTATTAATCTATGATCCATCCATTTAAACATCTTTTTACCATCACTAAACATCGCCATCTTGTCATTAAGCATTGCTTTAAAGTGGGCATAGGATTTCAGGGAATGTTTCATGATCTATCTAAATATTCACCTGCAGAATTTATCCCTGGAATGAAATATTATCAAGGGAATAGATCTCCTAACGATAAAGAAAGAGAAGAGAAAGGATATTCTTCAGCTTGGCTTCATCATAAAGGAAGAAATAAACACCATTTTGAATATTGGGTGGATATTAATATTACTACGCATACTTATGAACCTTGCTTAATGCCACTTAGATATGTTAAAGAGATGTTTTGTGATCGCATTGCCGCTACAAAGGTCTATTTAAAAGATAAGTATGAGGATGGAGCGGCATTAAATTATTTTTTAACCCATTCTTCACGTGATAAAATGCACATAAAAACAGCAAAGTTACTAGAGGAATGGCTTAGACTCCTAGCTGAAAAAGGTGAAAAAGTAGCCTTTAAAAAAATTAAGAAAATTAAAAACAGATCAGTTTATTAACTAATCTGTTTTAATTTTACTTTTGATTTTATAAACTATTAAAACTTAAGTGGTTTCATTTCAATTGTTTCGTGAAGCTCTTTTTTTGCCGAATCTGTTACCCAATAGCCTTCCTTTCCTTTAAATTCAAAGTAAGCGGAGTTTTTACTACGGCTATAAGGATTTTCAGGAAGGAGTAATCGCTCTACTTGTGTTAATTTAGAGTAATTCTTTGATCTTCTATTTGGAAGTATTCTACCAAGTGAATCATATCTATTTTCTTCAAGAAGAATAGATGAAGGAACTAGTTCAATAAAGGAAGCACCAAGCATCATACCAACTTGTTTGTATTTATGGTATGTTTCGATGTCTTGTTGTGTGATTTCTTCAAGCTTATTTAAATCCATTAATTCACGAATATCAATTATTTTTACTTTTTTACCAAGTGGATTTTTTCTTAAGCGTGGAATGTAAGAATATACGATATCTTCTCCTCTTTTACGAGTTAATGCTTCTACAGCTTCAAGAATTCTTTCCCCAAATATTACTTTAATTAATGATGAATTACAATCAGTACAAGCGAGTAATTCATGTAAAATCGCGGTGACGATTTCCGCCATATCCTTAAAAGCAGAAGCGACGATTTGAAGATGCTTCATCATATCTTTACCATCTTTCCATTTTTGACCAAAGTGGAAGAAAGCGGCAAGGAACCAAGCTTTTTGAATGAACGTTTTAGTCTTTTTATATGTTTGTTCATTATATCCAATTTGGAAAGCTTCTTGCTTGGTAATTGGAATGAAGATAGTTGTATCGTTAATATCTTGGTCAGTTACTAATTCTTCAAAAGAAGATGTGTTTTCATTATAAAAATATAGAATTGATATTCCTTCATGTTGTAATAAAATATCTTCTTTTCCATTTTGATTTGTGTATTTATAATATTTTATTTTCTCCATTAATTTTCACCTACCTAAGTATATTCATTATTTATTCATTATATAATTTAATTCCTGCTTTAAGAATTTCTAATGTCTTTTTCTTTCCTGATTCAGTTAAAGGAGTAGGAAGAGAAGCCATTTCTTCATTTGTTAACTTAAAGAAGAGATGATAAGATTTTGTTAGTTCATCTTTAAGATCAATTCCTAATTTTTTGGCAATAGGAATATATCTTTCAAAGAAACGATATGGATATGATAATTCAGTGACGTTGTGTCTTGAATCAGTGTTTACAAGAATTTGTAAATATTCCTTAATTAATGCATATTCTTGTTTAGTTAATAAATTTTGTTTGATTCTTGTTGGAATACGATATAGTTCATAAATAGCTATGATACTTTCTTCTTTTCTCATCGCTCTACGCCATGATTTATTGACGATGATATCAAAATCGGATTTAGTTAATTTTAATTCGATATTTTGTGTCATCAAAATTAAAGTTTTTAAAGCTACGTGTGTGATATTGATTTGACCTAAACGAACAATGTTCAATACAAATTTTGCTTCGGATGGATTTCTTGAAAGAAGTTGTAAAGCTTTAGACGCTAAAGGAGTACAATAGACCATGTTCTCTACATCAGACCAGAATGAGTTGTTTTCAATATAGAAAGGTAGCTCATAGAAAAGACATAAAGCAACATTTAATACAGTAACATTAGATGTGTTAAAGAATATTTCTAAAGCAACTTTAAATAAATGAAGTTTATCTAGTCCTTTGATCTCAAGAAGTGAATCAGCAAGCGTTTTAGCGTTGTTCTTTTTACCTTCTCTAAATTCGAGGAAAAATTCATCCGCTTGAGCGATGTATCCTTTTGTTTCACTAGGATCACAATAATATAAACGAGATAATAATTTAGAAGCTTGTTCAATCTTCATAAAATCTTTATCAGATGAATTATAATCAGTAGAATAAAGCGTCTGTGGTTTGAATGATTTTTTAAGCTTATATTGAATAGATTCTGGATTTGCTGGTTCTGTTAAATATTTATCAACAAATTCTTTGTTTAATTCTAAATCATTAAATTTATCATTCGCTTTAGGAGAGTATTTATAATCCTTTTTAATATTCGCATTATCATCTGCTTCCCATAAAGCTTTGTAAATTTGTGAACTTATTTTTGTTAATGGAGCATACATTGAAAGGATGAAGAAAGGATTCTTATCAGGAAGAGGTTCAACACCTACAAAATATAAAGAAGAAAATACGTCTAAAGCAAAATATAAAACATCGATTCTTGAAGTATGAGTAATGATATAAAAATATAGATTTTGGATATAGATATTCTTTCTTAAACGATCATCATATTTGAAATATAAAGATAACGCATCGCCTAATTTATGAGCTCCAATACGAGGGAATTTTTCGTCTATTTCCTCACATATAATCCTTGGATCAGTCGAAGCATTCACTTCTTTAATTGTTTTGGCAATAAGATAATTATAAATTGATCCATACTCATTCATTTCTAATTCATCATCGATATGAAGTAAAAGATTTTCTACATCATCAAATGTAGATTCACTTTTTCTTCTTCCCGAATTATAATTCGCTTTAATAACACTAAATACACTTTTTACCATAAGAAACCCTCATAAATTGATATATATTCATTATAACTTTTTTATAGACATTTTGATAGATACAAAAATATATTTTTTGTATGAATTTTGATAAAAGATAATATATTTTTGTTTATTTTACTATTTTTAATAAAGGAAAAATGTCGAAAAAAAGTTATTCTAAGAAAACTTAAGCAAAAATAAGAACAAAATTTGTAAATAAATGTCTTTTCTTTTTTTAAAGTACATAGTATAAATAAACTTAGAGGTGATCTTATTGTGCTTTCATTTACGGAAGATAAAGAATCATGTATTCAGGTAGAACTAGATCGTTTAGATGAATATTTTATGGACGATAAACCGCTTAGCATTTTTATTGATTTGCCTTATAAAGAAATCAAAAACGTAATTTTAAATCATATAAGATTAAATCCATACAAGGATGTAACTTTATATGTTAAAAGAGATGAAATAGTTGCTTATCATATTGAGACGGATGAAATTGATTTACCTAAGCGTCTCCTTGATCCACATTCTATTGGACCAAAAAGAAAACCAAAGAAAAAGGAAGAAATTGACATTAAGGAACGTATAAGAATGAATTATACGTCAGCTTTTCCTTTCCTTGCTAATTTAAATAAACAAAAAATTGATGATTTTCTTGATGGAAAATATCAATTGGATAAATATGAATTACTAAGTGTTTGCATCGCTTTGAAATTAGATTTAGAAAGCGTTGAGAATGTTCTTTTCTTTGCTGGATATGGTTTTATTAAGTTTTTATATAAAGACCGCTTGATTCGTGCTTTAATTGAACAACAAAAGTACGATATTTATACAGTAGAAGA
>JALFBO010000081.1 GCA_022772105.1 Erysipelotrichaceae bacterium
TTATTTGCTGATTGATTTTGATAATCTTTACGATATATGAAAATAACTTGGTCAGCATCTTGTTCAATGGAACCAGAATCACGTAAATCTGATAATTTTGGTGTATGATCCGTTCTATTTTCAGAAGCACGAGATAATTGACATAGACATACAATAGGCACTTCTAATTCTCTTGCTAAGGCTTTTAAAGAACGAGATATTTCTGCGACTTCTTGTTGACGCGAAGCATCATCTTTACCCACTCTACTTGTAGTAATTAAACCTAAATAGTCAATAAAAATACAACATAAATCTGGGTGGGCTGCTTTTAATTTTTGTGCTTTGGTTCTAATGTCTGATAGTTTTGCTGCTGAAGTATCATCGATATAAATTTGTGTTTTCTTAATATCATTAACTCCTTCATCAAGAGCAATCCAATCTCCATCTGTCAAATTACCTGTAGCTAAGTTCATGGAGTTTACTTGTGAACGAGTAGCGAGCAATCTAGTTACAATTGCATCTGCCGCCATTTCCAAAGAAAAATAAGCTACTGGTTTACCAGTTTCTTTTGCCGCGGAATAAGCAAAGGAAATGGATAGTGCTGTTTTACCAACGGAAGGACGAGCCGCAAGAATAATCAATGCTCCCTTTTGCCATCCTTGAGTATATTTGTCTAATGTTTCAAATCCAGTAGGAACACCAGTACAATATTTACCTTCTCCATGCGTTTTAATTAGTCTAATTTTGTTTGTTACTTCGTCTACAACTTCACCAGTTGTCTTAAAAGAGCCAATTCTTCGCGCGGTAGTAATCTCTAAAATTTTCTTTTCGCATTCTGCAATATAATGGGAAACATCCTCAAATTCTTTATCAGCAAAACCATTTATACAGTTTTGCATCGTTTTAATAAAACGTCTTGATAAAGATAAATCTTTGACGATATCTCTATGGTGCATTGCAACTCTGTCACCAATATATAATTCTTGAACTTCATAAAGATATTCAACTCCTCCAGAAGCATCTAGAACTTTCATATTGGCATCAAGTTCATTAACAATAGAAGAAATATCAACTGAAATTCCTTTATTAAATAAATTGTAGATTGCTTTAAAAATATGACGATGATTTACATTTTTTTCATAAAAATCTTCTTCATCTAATGTATTTAAAATATCGGTGCGAGCTGAAGAAGAAGCAATCATTGCCCCAATGACTGCTTTTTCAGCTTCGTCATTATGTGGTAAGTCTTTTGTTGTTGCCATAATAATACCACCTATTTCTTTTCTGTAATATGAACTCTAATTTGACCAACGACACCTTTGAATATTTCAATCTTCAAATTTGTATAACCAAATGCATTCGCAGGATATTTATCAACAAACTTTCTTTTGTCTAAAGAAATATCGTATTTGTCTTTTAATTCTTGAATGATTTGTTTTTGAGAGATGGTACCAAACATTCTTCCGTCTTTGCTTGAAGGAGCTTCAAATTCAAGGACGATGCTTTCAAGTTTTTTTGCTATTACTTTAGCTTCTTCTTGTTGTTGTAAAAAAGCTTCCTTAGCTTCTTCGATTTGTTTATCTCTTATTTCAACGCTTTTTTCTGTATATTTAACCGCTAGTTTTTTAGCGATTAAAAAGTTTGTTGCATATCCATCAGCAACTTCAACGATTTGGTCTTTTTTACCAACTTTCTTGACGTCTTGTAATAAAATGACTTTCATAAATATACCTCGATTCTATTTTGTTTCTTCTTGAACTCTTGCTTCATTCAAATATAGGTCAAGAGTAACTTTTAATGTAGATATTACTTCATCTACCGTTCTATTTTCAATTTGTGCTGCAGCCGCATTGAAGTGACCGCCTCCACCCATCTTTTCCATAAGTAATTGCACGTTAATTGTTCCATCACTTCGCGCTGAAACACCAACTTTTTTAGCTTCGGTTTTTCCTACAACAAAGCATGCATTAATACCTTTAATTTGTAAAGTTTCTTGCGCGCACATCGCAAGCATTGTTCTATCGATAGGGTCTTCCTCATCAGCCTTACAAACAACTATGCCATAGTAAGGAGTAAAGGAATTTGACATAATTCTAACTTTTAATGCATATTCTTCATATTCTTCTTTTAAGAAATCATCACTTACTGCATTATCAGCACCAAATTCTTTTAAAATAATAGATGCATCATAAGTTCTAGGGCCAGTTTTAGAACGATAATAATTAGTATCAAGCAAAATACCTGCGAGCATAATACATGCTGTTTTAGATGATAATTTCTTTGGCTTATCGTTATATCTAACAAGTTCTGCAACAAGTTCAGAAGCAGAAGAAGCGGCTGGTTCAATATATGACAAAACTGGATGTTCTGGGAATTCTTCACCTCTTCTATGGTGATCGATAATAGCGATCTTATTAGCCATTTCCACAAGCTTTGGAGCTAAAGTAAATGAAGGGCGGGAAACGTCAGTGATGATAACTAAAGAATTGTTATCAATAGTTTCTAAAGCTGTTTTTGGTGATACCGTCATCTCTTTAATTTCATCACGGGTAAACATTTCCTTAAAAGCATTCTTTGCTTTTTGTTCGTATAGTTTATCGTCATAAATAATATGTACTTCTTTTTTACATTGTTGCACGAATTCATATAATCCAAGTGAAGAGCCAATCGCATCTAAATCAGCATCACGATGTCCCATAATAAAGACGGATGAAGAATCGACAATTTGAGCTTGAAGTGATTGAGATAACACTCTAGCACGAACTCTATTTCTTTTAGATTTCGCTTCTGACTTTCCTCCATAATATTGAAGAGCTTCTCCATATTGAGAAACAACCACTTGGTCACCACCTCTTGATAAAGCAACATCCAAAGCAGAAGTCGCAAGATCATAAAGTTTATTAATATCGGTGACACCAAAAGCAATACCTATTGATAAAGTTGGAGCATATTCAGTTGATTTAATCTCTTCTCTTACTTCTTCAAGAATATAGAACTTATCTTTAAACATAAGATCATATTTTTCTCTAGTTGTAACCATCAAATATGAATCAGAACGATATTTTTTAATTAATATGTCATATTTCTTGGCATAATTAACAATATTCTTTTGTACTGATGCAATAATATCATTGGAGTAAACTTCATCAAATAAGTTCATTGCATCTTGATAATTATCGATAGAAATCAAACCGATAACTGGTGAATTCAAATAAGAGAAATCCACGACTGCATCATAAGAGGTCACATCTTTAAAAATAAATAAGTTTGCTTCTTTAATTAGTTTTACTTGATAAATTCTATTATCGATTTTTACTTTGGTATTTTCTGCGCCTGTTTTTAAAGTTTCAAGTTCTGGTTTCCAAGAATAAATATCTTTATCGATAATTTGAGCACTGATGAAATCAAAACGTTCATTAGCCCAAACAACAAAGTTTTCATTATCAACAATGATTAAACCAATTTGAGCAAAATTATAAACTTCTTGAATATCATCACCTATAATTTCTGTTGCGGTTAAATCATTTTTCTTACGAGCTTGAGCAATCTTTTTAAGGGATGTAAAACAAAAGAAAATATCAAATGTAACAAATAATGCACAGATGACAATTATTCCTTCCACTAAAAAAGTGCCATCTAATTGTAAATAAATATAGAGTAAAGCTAAAACTACAATCTCAAAAGCAAATATTAATCCTGTAGCTACCATCAACTTATAAATCATTTTTTGCATAGGGATCACCTCTTATTGTTTATTATACTATATAAATTTTATTTTATATAGTAAATAAAAAAAGAAACTCTAACTCTTGTATTAAGACAAAAAGTTACAAGTTTCAAGAATCAAAAACTTTATTTATTTTTAAAAAATGCAACCCCGATTGCTCCAGGTCCTATATGAGTGCCAATTGTTGGTCCAATTTGTGATATATATAACTTTCTATCACCATATAAATCTTGTGAATCTTTGATATATTTATCAAGCATCTCATGTGATAAACCAGTATAAGCAAGTTCATAAGGGAGAGAAAAATCAATTCCATTATAAGAAGCAATAAATTCTCTTAATTTGTTATTAGCGTTTTTAG
>JALFBO010000088.1 GCA_022772105.1 Erysipelotrichaceae bacterium
ACAGGATCAACAATAAATAAATAGTCATTATTTCTCCTTGATAAATCATCGCTAGATTCTTCTGTTAAAAAAGCATAAGAAGGAAACTTTTTACTTAGTTCTTCTTTAATAATTCTATCAGCTTCTTTATCTGCTTCCGTCACTGGCGAATCATCACTTTTAATTTCAACTTCAAAAGGACGATTATATACCTCTAAAATCTTTGTTCTTGCTTTTAATGCTGCTTCGATGCACGCCTTCAGTTCTTTTTGATACATTTTTATACCTACTTTAATAATTTATCTAAATCGTTAACGATATATTTATGATCTTCTAAATTATCTAATTTACAACCAGCAGCATATGGGTGACCTCCTCCTCCATATTTAGCGGCAATAGGTTGAACCTCAACTCCTTTAGAACGGAATTCCACTCTCACTGTTCCTTCATCGGACTCAGAGAAGAAAACCCAAATAGGAGATCCTTTAATATTTGCTACTGAATTAACCATAGATGCGGCCGCATTATAATCAATGCCATATTCATGGATAACTTCCTTTGGTATAGGAAGATAGATTACACCGTGTTCCGTCTTTTTATAAGAAGAGAAAATATATCCTTTAAAGCGAAGACTCTTTTCATCAACTTCATATAAAACATCATAAATATTTGAAACATCAATGCCTGTTTCTACTAATTTAGATGCAGCAATGTAAGCAAATGGATCGATAGGTTGATACAAAAAGCGTCCTGAATCTGTTACAAGTCCTAGGAATAAAGGAAGAGAGGCTGCTTTAGTTAATTTTAAAGATGATTTAACAATTAATTCAGTAATGATTTCACATGTAGCAATTTTGTCATTATCAACATGAGTGATACATGCTTTAAATTCTCCTTGTTCAATATGATGATCTATTTTGATAATTTCTTTAGCTTTTTTAAAGCGTTGATCTTCAATTCTTTCCTCATTTGCACAATCTAAACATATAGCTAAAGAAGACGCAATCGTCTCATCATCAACAATATCCATCTCTCCCATTAAAGAGAAAAATTTTGGCCATCCTGAACCAAGGGCATATACTTTCTTTCCCTCAAAATTATCTAAAATCGCGTTTTTTAACCCCATTTGACTACCATAGCAATCACCATCTGGAATCACATGTCCAAAAATAGTAATCACATCATATTCTTTTATCTTTTCCCAAATCTTATCCATTCGTTTCTCCACCTTTGTTTGAAAAAGAGTCTCATATGAGACTCTTATTATTTAAAAAATATTTTTTAGAATGCTTTGCCTACGCAGCCAAACATTTCCATTTTAATCTTAACGATTTCTTTAATTGCTTCTGTTCCAGGAGCTAATAGTTTTCTAGGATCAAAGCCTTTCTTTTCTAAATCTTTACCTGCTTCAATGTATTTTCTTGTTGCTTCTGCGAAATATAATTGACATTCTGTATTAACATTGATTTTACAAACACCTAAAGAAATTGCTTTTTTAATCATTTCTTCTGGGATACCTGTTCCACCATGTAATACTAATGGCATATTACCACATTCTGCTTTTATAGCGGCTAAAGCATCAAAATCAAGTCCTTGCCAGTTTGCAGGATATTTACCATGGATATTACCAATACCCGCTGCTAAGAAATCAATTCCTAAATCAGCAATTTTTTTACATTCTTGTGGATCTGCAACTTCACCACGTCCTGTAACACCGTCTTCTTCTCCACCAATTGAACCAACTTCAGCTTCAACTGTGCAACCCATAAAATGAGCGAGAGATACGATTTCTTTTGTTTTTGCAACATTTTCTTCAAATGGGTAGTGTGAGCCATCAAACATAACAGAAGTATAACCTGCTTTTAATGCTCTCTTTGCTCCTTCAAATGAACCATGGTCTAAGTGTAAAGCGACAGGAACTGTAATGTTCATTGATTCAACCATAGCTTTTACCATAGCGGCAACAACTTCAAATCCAGTCATATATTTGTTAGCACCTTCTGATACGCCTAACATAACTGGAGCTTTTAATTCTTCTGCAGTTTGTAAAATTGCTTTTGTCCATTCTAAGTTATTGATGTTGAATGCACCAACAGCATAATGGCCTTCTCTTGCTTTTTCAATCATTTCTTTTGCGTTAACTAATGGCATTTCTTTATCCTCCTAAATGCGTTTTTATTATTATATCACAATTCTTATTAAAAGAATTAGATTTCTTCATCTTCTTGGTATGTTTTTGATTCATCATTTTCAAGAGTATCATCAACAATACCTTCTTCTTCTTTTTCTTCTGCTATATCTTCTGGATCTAAATCTTCTTCCTCTTCTGAATAGCATTCTGACATATCGATATGAACTTTATCAAATGTATTTCTTTCTCTTAAATCCCAAACATTATCACCAAGATTTACAAATCTTCCATCAAGAATTAAATTTGTGTAGAATTTGCCAACCTTAGTTGCTTTTTCTTCTTCAGTATAATTTTGAACTTCCGCAACTTGATTCCATAAGTCATTGAAAGAAATTGATTCTACATTTTTTACAATTTCATAAGCTACATCTAAATTTGATTTATTCATTCTTTTTCTCCTTTACATTTTTTCTGGTGCACTGACACCGATTGTTTCTAAAGCATTCTTCATTACTATTTTGCTTGCTAAGCATAAAGCCAAGCGTGAAGCTGTTTCTTCCTTCTTGGATTCATCTATTACTCTACAATCAGAATAGAATTCATGAATTGCAGTTGCAAGTTTTTGAATATAATTAGTAATTTTATATGGCGCTCTTTGTTCAGCAGCTTGAGCAACTTCTTTTGGGAAAGAGGCTAAAATCTTTAGTAGGGCAATTTCTTTTTCCTCTTTAAGAGCTTTTCCTTCATAATCGAAGTCCATATCTTTAGCCTTTTCAAGTACTGCACAGATACGAGCATGAGCATATTGAGCATAGAATACTGGATTAGTAGATTCCATTTTAGAAGCTAAATCTAAATCGAAATCTAAATGAGAAGTAGAGGCTCTTGATACAAAGAAGTATCTAACTGCATCAACACCGACTTCTTCACATAATTCTTTCATAGAAACAGCATTACCTGTTCTTTTGCTCATCTTATATTCTACACCATTTTTAAGTAAACGCACCATCTGAATTAATTCAACATCAAGAACATCTTTTCCATAACCTAACATTTGTAAAGCTGATTTCATTCTTTCAATATAGCCATGATGATCAGCACCAAGAACATCAACTAATTTAGTGAATCCTCTTTGAAGTTTATCTTGGTGATAAGCAATATCTGGTAACAAATATGTATAAGCACCATCTGACTTAATGATAACTCTATCTTTGTCATCTGTAAAATCAGTTGTTCTTATAAACAAAGCACCATCTTCAGTATATTGATATTTTTTAGTGTCTTCTAACACCTTATCAACTTTGCCTGCATTTCTAATTGCAAGTTCACTAGAGAAGACATCGAAATGCACTCTAAACATTTTCAAGTCATCGATAAGTTTATTTAATTCTAGTTCGGTACCTCTTCTTTTAAAATATTCAAATGATTCATCAGAATCTTTTAAGTATTTATCTCCTACTTCATCCACCATGATTTGGGCAAGCTTTTTTAAATCGTCTGAATGATAACCATCTTCTGGGAATTCTAAAGAAAAATCTCCTAAGGCTTCATGATATCTTACCCTTAATGATTTTGCTAAATTATTAATTTGATTTCCCGCATCGTTAACATAATATTCACGAGTGACATCATATCCCGCTTTTTCATATAAACGACAGATGCAATCTCCAATGGCCGCGCCTCTTGCATGTCCTAAATGAAGATCTCCTGTTGGATTTGCCGAAACAAATTCAACATTTATTTTATCTTTATTCTCAGTTTGTGACTCACCATATTTATCACCTTTATCAATAATAACTTTAATGATTTGGGATAAGGAATCAGCCTTCATAAAAAAGTTTATAAATCCTGGTCCTGCAATTTCAATTTTATCAACGATATCACAATGGAGTTTTTCAACAATCAAGGAAGCGATATCGCGAGGAGATTTATGTAGTGTTTTAGCCATTTGCATTGCAACGGTTGTAGCGTAATCACCATGAGTTTTATCTTTGCTTCTTTCAATAATTATTTTATCTAGTTCAATATCCGCGCCAGCTTCTTTTAAAGCTTGCTGAATAGAAGTCTTTAATTTGATTTCAACATCTAACATACTATCTTCTTCTCCTTCGTTGATGAAATTTGAATTACATTTCTTGTTAGTGGGGAAGATAAATCAGCCGCATCATAAAGATCGTATTCAAATTCAACAAATTCTTTACTAATGGAAAAATCTTTTAATAAAGTTTTAAAATATAAAGTGGAATTTGCCTCAATAAAATTATATTGGCAATCTTGTAAAATACCATTTTTAAATTTCATATCCATATATACAATATCATTTTTTTCTCTTATCTTGATGATATCTTTAGAAAAATCAATCTCAACATTGATTAAGCCTGTATCTTCTGAAAAAAATTGATAAAGATATTTTTTATAATCGTCATCTTGTTCAAGAACAACACCAGAATATTTTACTTTACCAACCTCATTTGAGGAATAATCTTTGGTTGTTAATTCTAATGACGCAAGTAGCTTTTCCATTTGATCACCCAATGGGTAATATATATTAAAATATATATAATTTCAATATTTCGTCTTCTTTTTTGCAATTAAATGCTTTTTTTAGAAAAAATTTATTAACTTAGAAAGCCATTTTCTCTGCCTTATAATTTAAATTTTTATGAATTTATAGAAAGAAGAATAAAAAAGTCTTTTTGGTTCAAAATGATACTGAGGAATATATATATGAAAGTTATAAAAATATCTATATGTGGAATTTTAGCATTTATTTGTATCATTTTGATTACTCTATTATTTTATCCAACTCCTATTATGCATCATCCTTACGAAGTAAATATTCTTTCTACAAGTGGAGAAAAAATCTTTTCTTTAATCAAAAACGAATATTCTTCGTATGTGACATTAGATAATATATCCAATGAAATGAAGACAACACTTATTGTAAGTGAAGATAAATCTTTTTATAACCACTCCGGATTCGATATTAAAAGAATAATTAAGGCTCTTTCTAATAATATTTCTACGTTAAGTATCAAAGAAGGGGCCTCAACCATCACCCAACAACTAGCAAGAACCATTTATCTTTCAAATGAAAAATCACTAAAAAGAAAAATAAAAGAAGCGTTAATTGCCAAAAAAATAGAACAAAATTATACAAAAGATGAAATACTAGAATTATATTTAAATTCCGTTTATTTTGGTCATAATCTATATGGAATTCATGCCGCATCACACTATTATTTTAGCGTACCTCCCTCTTCATTAGATTACGCACAAAGTGCTTTGCTTGTTGGTATATTAAAATCCCCATCTAATTATGCTCCTGACATTGATTTTGAAGCATCGAAAAAACAAAAAAATAAAGTTTTATATTCTTTATATAAAGCAAAAATTATTGATGTTAACACATATTATGAAGAATTACAAAAAAAGCTCAATTTTACTTACAAAAAAAATATAAAAGATAGTTTTCTTTATTATTATGATGCCTTAATAAACCAGGCGAAAAAATATGTAAATGAAAACACATTACGAAAAGGGCTTTCTTTTACAACATATTTAGATAAACGTGTTCAATCCATCATTGAAAAAATAATAAATAAATATTCTAATCCGTATGATCAAATAAGTGTGGTGGTGATGAAGCCAAACTCAGGAGGAGTAATATCTTTATTTGGAGGAAAAGATTATTCGCTTTCTTCCTATAATCGTAGCATTTTTTCTTCAAAACAAATAGGTTCTACAATAAAACCTTTTATCTATTCTTTAGCCCTAGAAAATGGTTTTACTCCATTACCAAAATTAAGATCAGAAAAAACAACCTTTAACATCGATGAAATAGGAGAATATGCTCCTAGTAATGTAGGTGATAGATATGCCAATCGTGATATTACTATGGTAGAAGCTCTTTCTTT
>JALFBO010000151.1 GCA_022772105.1 Erysipelotrichaceae bacterium
CGTTTTATGGATTTGATGGTTGTTGCCTTATTGTAACATCCCTTATTAATTAAAAGGGCATATGCTCCAGCAACGTTTATCGGATTTGTTCCATAAGTCATACCACCAAGAGCATACGATAAGGAAAAGTTTCCTTCATCAAATAGATTAATACTCCTTAAGTAAGATATAAGTTTTTCTTCTCCTAATTGTTCTTTTAGTAAAGATAAAGTCGATACAGCCGTGGTGTTACGCGAATAACCAAGAGCTTCTAATAATGTTAATTTACCTAAATATTTTTTATCAGCATTATGAATACTGGTTCCATCAAAATAAGTATATGGTTCATCTTTTAATATTGTTGACGAATTGTAAGATAAGTGCTCTAAAGCTAATAGATAAGAAAATATTGGTTTCATCGTTGAAGCGGGATTTACTTTTATATCATAGGCATTGGAAAAAAGTTTTTTTCCATTATAATTTCTACCTCCGCATATTCCAGTAATCATTCCTTTTTTGTTCATGACAACTCCACCTATATCAAGTAAAGGATCTTCTATAAATTGATATTCATTGCTTTGGATTTTATCTATCTCAGTTTGTAAGGAAGTATCAATGTATGTTTTAATTTCTAAAGGAACTAAGAAAGGGTCAAGACTAGTTAAATCTTTTACTTCTTTGTATACCACATCAAAGTAGGCTTGATAAGGATAAGAAATATCTTTTTCCTTTTGCTTATATAATAAATCTTCAACGCTATAACTTATTCCTATATTATATTCATCGTAAGTGATTACATTGTTTTTTAGCATTTCAAGTAGCACAGCGTTTTTTCTTTTATAAGCTTTAAGAGGATGACGGATAGGATGATAAGAAGAAGGAGACTTAATAAGACCTACTAGTAAAGCACATTCTACATAATTTAAAGAAGATACGCTTTTACCAAAGAACTTTTTTGAAGCATAGGATATTCCAGGAAGCGATTCTTCAAAATAGATATGATTAAAAAAGGCTTCAAGGATTTCTTCTTTAGAAAGATTTTGTTCAATTAAGAAAGCAATGTAAGCTTCTTTAACTTTTCTTTTTAATGTCTTTTCGTTAGTAAGTACAACATTTTTGATTAATTGTTGTGTTAAAGTTGAACCTCCTTGTGTCCAAGAAGAAGGATTTAAATTGGAAACAAAAGCACTAATAATTCTTTTTGGATTAAAGCCATTATGATAGAAGTATTCATTATCTTCGATAGATAGGAGCGCATTAATTAAAATAGAAGGTAAATCTTTATAAGCAACATATTCTTGGCTTAAAGAGTAAAAAGAAGACACGATATTATCGTTCTCATCTAAGATCTTGGAATATTTAATATCACTTGGAGAAGTAAAGACAGGAAGTTTTACATCTTTTAAAGTGAAAAATAAAAACGTTCCTAAGAATGCTAAGCATAGAAACGTAATTAATGATAGAAAAGTTATAATGTGATTAAAGATTTTTTTCATGGAAATAGACCTCATCAACCACGTCTAAATAATTTACTCGTGGATTATAGCCTTGGCTGACAAGATATCCTTTTTCTCTAAGTTCTTTTATGGAAATAGAATGCTTTTCACTACTTAAGAATAAAGAGATGATGATATTTGCATCAACTAGATAGATTTCATCTAGTGATTTGAAATATATCAAGAAAAAAGCAATGCCTCCATGTTTTAATACTTTTTGAAGATGCTTTATTTGATGAAGGTAGATGTTTCTAAAAGTGAATGATGTAGTAGATTTAGTTTCTTTACATTCAAAATCAATGTAACGAGAACGATATACCCCATTGTAGTCGGTAGTGGATTGCTTTTCAAAGTAAGCATCTATGATACGCATCTTTGTATAATCAACTTTAACGATATGAATAGGAGTAGGCCTTTTAGTGATGATGGCTCTTCCTTCTTCATCATAAAAAGAATTAGATATATTGATGGCATGTTCAAAGTCCATACCACGATTGGCTGCGTTGATCACTTCTTTTTTTTGATCTACTTTCTTTTTGTTAGGATAATTAATCATAAATAAGGCTCATATTTATTATGAGCATTCTCCTTTCTTATTATTCGAGGAACTTCTTTATCTTCCTTTCAAACTCTTTTGGAGTGACATTTTTACCAGATATAAGCGTAGAAATGGTTTCCTTAATAGGCTCAGGGAAGTTTCGTTGTTGACTTAATACCTTAATGTATTCTTCTTTTAATTTTTCTTTAGATATATATACTTGACGATAAAGATTCATTAGGTCAAGTGCATCATTCAAAGGATCATGTGATACACCAAATGGAGTTCCACCAAATAACTTTAAATATGATGTTAGTGAATAAGTATTTCCGTTATCATCTTTAC
The DNA here is from genome assembly GCA_022772105.1 of Erysipelotrichaceae bacterium. Lineage (GTDB taxonomy): Bacteria > Bacillota_I > Bacilli_A > RFN20 > CAG-449 > UBA3210. The sequence goes on from JALFBO010000151.1 coordinate 2,359, forward strand.
AATATTGACTGATAAAAGCAAGATAATCGACCATATTTTTACAAACATTATAACCAAAAATAGCATTGCATGGTTTAGAATAAGATATGGAATCTACAATCATTTTATGGTCGTTAGAGCCAAATACAAAAAAGACACATTCTTTGGGATCTACGCTAAGAAAAGCGCTGAAATCGTCAAACATTTGTTCAAGGGTGATACCTTGTTTTAATATATCTTCTGTTATTGATGTAAGCTGAGTAACAATACGACCAATTTGACCAAGACACTTCACATACGCTTTATAAGTAGGATAGTTTTTTTGTTGAACAATATGACCATTTGGTGTTAATTTACATTTTACTGCGCCAATGGCAATTATTTCGTGTGAAAATTGAGTACCTTCAAAATCAAGAAAGATACCATATTTTTTTCCTTTTGTTAATTTTTGTAAAGCTTTCATGGTCCACCTCATTAAAATAAGTATAAGTTAATTAAACAAAAAAATAAATGAAAACATTTCCCCGCCTAGATACATATTAATATATTGAACAATAAGAGTTCGGAAGTAGGTGAGAAAATGTCTTGTTGTCCTATAAAATGTCCTTGTGGAACACAAACTCTTGATGCAGATTGTGGTGTTACTTTAAGCGTAAGCGCTTCTGAATATGTGGCACGTGTCTGTTCACAAGTTACTTTTACAGTTGTTTTGACAAATAATTCAGAAGAAACACTTCAAAATGCCGTTTTAGTTTGCCCTTGTCACGGAGCACTAGCCCTATTACCAAATACGGTTACAGTCAACGGCAATTCCATAGAAAATGCAACACCAGAATGTATTCCTCTTGGTGAAGTTGGCCCAAATACCAGCGTCACTATTACGTATACATGCGTTGTTATGCAATGTCAAAGATATATTTCAACACAAGCATGTGCTAAGTTCTGCATTTGTTGTTGTTTAAATAAGAAGAGCTTCATCGTTAAATCAGAGCCTCATACTTTACAAGTATGTTGCTGTTGCCAAGGAAATAATTAGCAGTAAGAAGGAGAGTTTCTCTCCTTTTTATTTTTGCTTGTTGAACAAGAAAGTGATAAAAAGAGTAACTATTTCTTTCAAACTTGTTATATTATTTAAAATAATATATAATTGAAATGCATTTACGAAAGGAGTATCGAAAATGGATATTGATTTAGAATTAACTTCTCAACAAATTATAGATAAGGAATTCACAGGTATCAAACCAGGATATAATCCTTTGGATGTGGATGAGTTCCTTGATATAGTCGCTAAAGATTATGTTTTGATGGAAAAATATATCGAAGTGACTTCAGCAGAAATTGAAGAATTAAGAACAACAGTTAGAATTTATAAAAAGAAACTTGATGAACTCGAACTTCAAAATGAGATCAATCAAAAGAAATTCGGACGCATCAGTGATGATTGTGATGTGTCTTATTCTAATTTGGAACTTCTCCAAAGAATCAATGCCTTAGAAAGTGCTTTGCATAAAGCGGGCGTTGATCCAACCACGATTAAATAGTAATAACATTTGACCTGGATAATTGCTGGCTAGTAATAGTTAGAGGAAAGTCCATGCTCGCACAACCTGCGATGGTTGTAGTGTTTGTGCTAGAGGAAAAAATAACTCTAGGTAGGTGGGAGCACCTAACGGCAAAGCAAAACCTAAGTCGCAAGATACGGTAGAGCTTTTGAAAGTGCCACAGTGACGTAGTTTATGTGAAAGCATAAAGTGGAACGCGGTAAACCCCGCAAGCGAGAAACCTAAATTTGGTAAGGGAGGTCGAAGCGAAGAATTGAATTTAGCTTTGGCATGCTTAGGCATAGATAAATTATTATCCGCGACAAAACATGGCTTACAGGGTCAAATACTCAATATTAAGGGAGAAAAATATGAATTTACCTAATAAAATAACTACATTTAGAATGGGATGTGTCCTTGTTATTGCATTCCTTCTACTCTTTCCATGGGCTAATATGGGGATAAATGTTCCTGTATTATTTAACGGTGTTGATTTAATATATCTAATCACATTTGTACTTTTTTTAGTAGCGTCATTCTCTGATTTCTTAGATGGCCATATTGCAAGAAAATACAACATGGTAACTAATTATGGCAAATTTATGGATCCTATTGCTGATAAATTACTAGTAAATTCTTTATTTATTATTTTGATGGTATCAGGACCATTTAGAATTCCTGCTTGGATTACTGTGATTATGATTGCTCGTGACTTAATTGTCGATGCAATTAGACTTTTAGCAGCGGAACAAAACAAAGTTCTTGCCGCTTCTTTCTGGGGAAAATTAAAAACTGTTTTACAAATGGTGGCTTTATCCTTTGTCTTATTAAATGGTTTCCCACTTTCTTTTATTTCTCCTCTTGCTGGTAGTATTTTCTGTTTAGTATTATGTTCTCTCGCGGCATTTACTTCTTTGATGTCAGGAATAATGTATTTAGTAAAAAATATTTCTGTTTTCCAAGATCAAAAGAAAGAAGAATAATATGTTAAAGGATGAAGTTTGCGCTTATTTAATTGAACATAATATTACTTTTGGTTCAGCTGAATCTCTAACAGGTGGATTATTTGCTTCTTTAGTTACTACAGTATCAGGTATTTCTAAAGTCTATAAAGGAAGCGTTGTAAGTTATGCTTCCTCTGTTAAAAGAGATGTTTTAGGAATACCACAAGAAGTGATAGATAAACATGGGGTTGTTTCTTATGAGGTTGGGTATTTAATGAGCAAAGCCGCCTGTAAACTTCTCGATGTAGATTTAGCTATTTCCTTTACGGGTAACGCAGGTCCTAGCGCTATGGAAGGGAAAGAAGTCGGTTTAGTTTATATTGGCATAACTTATTTAAATGAAACAAAGTGTTTTGAATATCATTTTAAAGGTGATAGACAAAAAATTAGAGAGCAATGTGTTGAGCAAGCTTTCCTTTTGATAAAAAAAATAGTTAGTTAAATTACAAAAAGACGTTAATGTAATATATAGGAGGCCTTAAATATGGTAGAAAAAAATAATCAATCAAAAGATCAAAAATTAGAACAAGCCTTAAAAGACATTGAAAAGATGTTTGGTAAAGGATCAGTAATGAAATTAGGTGAAAGACCAGATACCGCACAAGAAGTAATTCATTCTGGTTCCTTATTAATCGATAATGCATTAGGAATCGGGGGATATCCAAAGGGAAGAATTATTGAAATATTCGGCCCAGAATCTTCTGGTAAAACTACATTAGCGTTATCAGCAATTGCTGAATGTCAAAAGAAAGGCGGTAGAGCTGCTTTTGTTGATGCAGAACACGCTATTGACCCTTCATATGCCACTAAATTAGGCGTTAATATTGATGAATTGATATTATCGCAACCAGATTGTGGTGAACAAGCTTTGGAAATCGTGGAAATGCTTGCTCGTTCAGAAGCAATTGATATTATTGTTGTTGACTCAGTTGCCGCTCTTGTTCCTCAATCAGAATTAGATGGAGAAATGACAGATTCATCAGTTGGAGCTCATGCTCGCTTAATGTCCAAAGCAATGAGAAAGATTGCTGGTGTATTAAATAAGAATAACTGTACAGTAATTTTCATAAATCAATTAAGAGAAAAAGTTGGTGTTATTTATGGTAATCCTGAAGTTACTACCGGCGGACGCGCTTTGAAATTCTATGCATCTGTGCGTATCGATATTAGAAAAGGGGAAGCTATTAAAGAAGGCGACCAAATTAAAGGTAATACAGTAAAAGTTAAGATTGTTAAAAACAAAGTAGCACCTCCATTTAAGAATTGTGAAGTTGATTTAATATATGGAGAAGGATTTTCAAAATATGGTGAAGTTCTTGATATGGCTTTACAATTTGGGCTTGCTAAAAAATCTGGCTCTTGGTTTGAAGTTCTTGGTGAACGCGTAGGACAAGGAAAAGATGCTGCAAAGAACTTCTTAAAAGAAAATGTTGAAGTATATGATAATCTTTATCGTCAAATTGAAGAAAAGATGAACGCTCAATAGTAATATAAAAAAGGCGACAGCCTTTTTTATTTTTTCATTTATTATAATATTTTGTATATTTATGTAAATATTTGGAATAAATGAGCCACTATGACATATTTTCTCATTTCTTTTTTATAATGGAATTAGTAGGAAGGTGATTCCATTGATTAGAATAGAAACAGAGCGTCTTATTTTAAGAAATTTTTTACCAAACGATGAAAAGGACTTGTTTGAATATCTTTTGCAACGTAAACACGAATTATTTGAACCTTATGAAGACATAAGTGAAGATACAATTGAAAGACATTTAAAATATCGATTAAAGAATGATGAATTTATTGCTATTGAATTAAAAGAAAATCATAAAGTGATTGGTAATATTTATTTTGGAAAAAGAGATTTTGAATCTAGAGAAATAGG
>JALFBO010000171.1 GCA_022772105.1 Erysipelotrichaceae bacterium
CGGTAGTTTTACACTTTGAATAACGGTATACCATAAAATTAATAGGTTTATTTTGATTTTAGGCTACGCCTAATTTTTTTTATTTATTTTACAAAATATCTTTTGTTTTATGGTATACTATGGTATACTATTATTGTAAGGATGATTATGTTATGAGATTAAGCAAGATTAAAAAGAAAAATGATACATTTTATTACGTTATAGAATCATTACCTGGTGGTTCTACAAAAATATATGAAGTTATTGGTAAACATTCTGAATTATTAAAAATAACAGATGATCCTCTTTCTTATGCTAGAAAAAGAGTTGAGGAAATAAATAATTCTTCAAAAGAAGATGTTATGATTTTTAATGAGAAAATTGATTTTAGTGAAAAGATTGAAGAAAGTAATGATATAGCTTCTAAAAATACATCAAAAAATATCGGATGGTTATATTTAGATGAAATCATAAAGAAATTTGATCTTGAGTCCTTTTTCTTAAAACATAAAGGAAAACAAAAATATAATTTATACGATATTAACAAACACTTAGTTGTTAATCAAATTCTTAATCCTGGTTCTAAGATGAATGCTTGGGAAAACATTGATAATTATATTGGAATGAACAAATACGATTTACATCAATCTTATAGGTTCCTTACTGATTTAAATAACTGTAAAGATGAATTACAATCCTATTTATTTAAAAAGACCAAAGAAATTATAGAACTTGATACAAGCGTTTTAATGTATGACCTAACTAATTTTTATTTTGAAACTGAAGAAGAAGATATCGATTTTTTGGATGGAGATAATATTCTTCAATATGGTTTTAGAAAATATGGAAAGAGCAAAGAAAATAGGCCAAATCCAATTGTTCATATGGGCTTATTTGTTGATAAAAATGGTATTCCTATTTCTTTTACTGTAGAAAAAGGAAATACCAATGAACAAGAAACAGTCTTGCCTATCGAAACAAGAATCATTAAAGAATATGGTGAATCAAAATACATATATTGTTCAGATGCTGGATTAAATTCCTATGCAATTAGATTTTTTAACATGATGCAAGGAAGAAATTATGTTGTTACCCATTCACTAAAAAAGACTGAAGAAAAAGAAAAGGATTTGATATTTAAAGATTTGAATTGGAAATATAAAGATAACGATGAATCAGTATCTCTAGAATATTTCAAATCTTTATGTGACAGATTAATAAGTGGAGATGAATTAACTGAGGAAGAAAAAGATATATTAAAAAGAGATGTAATTTATAAGGAATTTCCAACAAATCACAAAGTTGAGCTATCTAAAATAATTCCAGGATCAAAGTCAAAAGGAAAGATTGAATTTGAAGAGACCATATTCATTACATTCAGTGCAAAATTTTATTTATACCAAAAGAAAATATTTAATAAGCAATTATCTAGGGCAGAAGAATGGTTAGAAAAAGGAATAGAAAAAAGAAAAAATCAAAACGATCCATCTAGATTTATCAAAGAGGATAATTTTACCAAATCAGGAGAACTAGCTACTGATAAACTAAAAACAATAAATGATTCAACTGTTGAAGATGAGATTAAATATCATGGTTTTTATGCAGTAGCAACCAATTTAAACTTATCAATTAAGGAAGTTCTTGATATTAACAGCAATCGTTGGCTTATTGAATATTGCTTTAGACTATTAAAAAGTTTCTTTGACACTAGACCAATGTATGTTTTTACTGAAGAACATATAAAAGGACATTTAACAGTATGTTATCAGTCATTATTAGTCTTCCAAATACTATCAAAAAAACTTGATGAATTAGGTACACATTACTCTGCTAGAGCAATACTAGATACACTGAAAAATATGGTCATATCCAATCATAGTAATCGATATTATGAATCCAATTATACAAATTCAAAAGTACTTCAATCATTAGAAAAAGCATATCAATTAAAGTTAGATAAGAAACAATACAAGATGAATAAATTCACAAAAAAATAAAAAGTTTTACCATTGTATACCATAAATTGATATAGCAAAGTGTAAAACTTAGGATTATATTTTAATAAAGAACAACTTACAATAAGAAAACTCTATTTCCCAAGTTTGGAAGTTTGATAACACTTTTTTCTAAAACAAAAAAATTTTTTTAATAATTTATATACAAAGTATATAGTTCCATTTATGGACTATTTTTTATTATGTCAATACC
>JALFBO010000180.1 GCA_022772105.1 Erysipelotrichaceae bacterium
CAAATACCTTTTCATAATTCTCCTTTAAAAAGAAGAAAGGAAAAAGAGTTTTCTTCTTTATTTTCCTCCTCTTTTAATGAATTAAAAAACGCAAGCAAATAGCGTATTAGTTTCCACTTGATTCATAGCAATATAAACCTAAATTAAATAATTTAACTCCAATAAAATTAAATAATAAACTCATCGCACATATCGTAACAATCAAGATATAAACATTTGGAAATATGTCGCAAAATCCAAAGATAATATATTGAGTCGGTAATGTCATAATAAGTCCAAAAGGAATAATGAATAATAACATATACTTAATAGGTGTTGCTTTATTATAAATGCTTAATGGATATTTTGCATAATCAGAAAAATTATAAACTCCTGACATAACTTGTCCTGATCTTTTTGTCCATAATGCGATGGAAGATGTAATTAATTTTAGTCCCGTGATTATTGCTGCGCCAAAAGTTAAACAGATAATTAACAAAATCACTTTTTCAAAATTCCAAATAATATTTATCTTTAGTCCACAGAAAATAGTTAATGCTAAGCCAAGAATTGTTTCTCCTAGAGCTTCAAATTGAATAGTTTCCGCGATTACTTGAAACAAAGGATTAACCGGTCTAATTAAATGTTTATCTAATTGGCCTCTTGGAATATACCAATAACCGATGAACCATAAAGCATCAGTAAAGAAGTGATCAACGCTCTTCACTAACATAACCATGCCATAGAGAAATCCTAAACTATACATATCCCAACCATCTAAAGCGTTAATACTTTTGATAATAATCATCAAAGAAAATAATGAACAAGCATTATTTACTAAGAAAGAAGTTATACCAATTAGAGCATCTTTTTTATATTCTAAGCGTGCTTGAATTGCTCTTTTTATATATACAAAATATAAATGAATGTATCTTTTCATATTACCCTCCTTGAATAATGACCTTTTTGATGGCATTACTATAAAGAAGATGACCAATAAGTTCAAATGCTACTAACCACGCGATTGCGATGAGTAAAGAATTAACACTTGTCAAATAATCAATCTTTCCCATTAAGATAAAAGTAGGATATTGTGCCATATAAACAAAAGGTGAATAATCAAGAACCATACCAATATTTCTTACAATACTCCAGGAAGAATTTTTCATAAAAGTCATTGGAATAAGGGTTCCAGATAAAAAGCTTTGAATACCATTTTTAATATTGAACAAGCCAAAAGAAGCAAGGGTATAGAATGAAAAGATTCCAAAGATATAATTGAATGAATCAGTTAAAAGACAAGCAATTATTTCAGCAAGGAAGAATAATCCGCTTCTTATTAATAAATTTCCCACTCCTAAGAAAGGTATAAATCCACACAAAGTTAAGACTGTATAAGATACAATAAGTAATGGTATTCCCAAAAGTATATTCACAGAAAATAGTGTTCCAAGAGATGAAAAAATAAATCTTACTCGATATGATATTGGTTTAATTAATTGCATTGCTATGGAGCCATCTTGTACTTCTGAAGATATCGCATCCATAGTATTTGATGTATTTACACATATTGAAAACAAAAAAATTATCAATACATAAGAAATCATTTCTTTATAAGTAAAACCATTGATAACTACTTGATTAAGTGGAATTCCTCCACTTGCACTCGAAGAAGAAAATACTGCAGTCCATACAAAGAAAGACACTAAAATCGATAAAATATCGACAATTAGCCAGCAGAATATAACAAATTTATATGCTAACAAATCTAAGAATGAAGCGCGTGCAAAGGGAAGATATTTTTTAATAAAACTAATCATAGTTCTTACTCCTTATCTTCTTTAAATAATTCTTTAACAACATCTTCAATATTTATGGATTTAATAGACATATCTTCTACTTTAACTTCTTTAACTAAATAAGAAAGAACTTTGTCGAATTCCACTTTTGTCGCGTCAAATGAAGCTTTTAACACATTGCCTTCAATTTTGTATTTGACCAAAGAATTAAATGAATCTAAAGAATTTTCATCCTTCAATTCTTTTGATGTAATAGCAATAGTTTTAATATCACCGAATTTATTTTTGATTTGATCTTGTGGTCCATCATAAAGAATATTTCCTTTGTCAATAATAATTAAACGTTCACATAAATCTTCAATATCATCCATATCATGGGTGGTTAAAATTACTGTCGTATTATATTTTTTATTCATCTCTTTAATAGCAAAACGAATCTTTTCTTTTACTAAAACATCAAGTCCAATCGTAGGTTCATCTAAAAATA
>JALFBO010000193.1 GCA_022772105.1 Erysipelotrichaceae bacterium
ATAATAAAAAAAGATGAAAATGTATTTTTCACACCTTCATCTTCCCTTAAGCCTTTTTCAATATTAAATACAAAAACTAACCAAAAATCATTTACCTATTATAGATAATTATTTCTTTTTTAGAAGAACAATTGCTTGACATTCCACTGCTTCTTCTTTTCCCACTTCGCCACATTTTTCATTAGTTTGAGCTTTTATAGAAACACATTCCTTATCGCATTCAAGTAAAGAAGCAACATTATTTCTCATTTCTTCAATATAAGGAGCTAGTTTAGGTTTTTCAAGAATTATAGAAGAATCAATATTGTTAACTTCATACCCTTCTTCTTTTACTATCTTCATTATCTCTTTAATAATTAGCGAAGAATCAAAGTCTTTATATCTTGCATCATTATCAGGAAATAGTTTACCTAAATCACCTTTTGCAAGAGCCCCAAGGAGTGCCTCTCCAATAGCGTGATACAAGCAATCGCCATCAGAATGAGAAACTGGTCCTTTATAAAAAGGAAGTTTTACTCCACCAAGAATCAATGTTCTTCCATTTTCTTCAAGGCGGTGGATATCACGAGATTGACCGATTCTAAATGGTACTTTATTCATACTACACATTGAACCTAATCAACATACAATCGCCATCTTTAACTAAGTATGTTTTTCCTTCCGAACGTATTTTTCCTGCTTCTCTTAAAGCTTTTTCAGTTTTATATTCAAAAATATCAGAACATGAATATACTTCTGCGCGAATAAATCCTTTTTCAAAATCAGTATGAATGGTGCCTGCACATTGAGGAGCACTCATTCCATTTTTAAAAGTCCAAGCTCTTACTTCATCTTCTCCAACTGTAAAGAAAGTAGAAAGATTTAATAGTCGATACGAAGTATGAACTAATCTATCTAAACCAGTTGAAGATACACCTAAAGATTCTAAATATTCTAATTTTTCTTGTTCAGGTAAAGAAGATAATTCTTCCTCTATATTAGCGCATATTGGTACACATTCTGCATGTTCCTTATCTGCGATTTCTTTAACCGTTTGATAATATGAGCATGAAGAAGGAGAAGCATAATCTTCTTCAGAAACATTAGCTACATAAATAACTGGTTTTAATGTCAATAAATTATAGCTTTTAGCAAGAAGAAGTTCATCTTCATCTAATTCCACACTTCGTGCTGGTAGCTCATTATCTAATGCTTTTTTGATTTTGCTTAATACATTAAACTCTTTAACTGCTTCTTTCTCTTTTGTAGTATGAGCTTTTGTTTCCACCTTAGAAATCCTTTTTACCACTGTTTCTAAATCAGCGAAAATCAATTCTAAGTTGATAGTTTCAATGTCACGACGTGGATCAACAGTATTATCAACATGGATAATTTCTGAATTTTCAAAACATCTTACAACGTGACATATCGCGTCGCATTGACGGATGTTTCCTAAAAATTGATTACCTAATCCTTCTCCTTTAGAAGCTCCTTTAACAAGTCCTGCAATATCGGTAAATTCAAAAGTTGCTTTAACTGTTTTTTTAGGATGAAATAATGATACCAACTTATCCACTCTTTCATCATTTACTTCTACAATTCCAGAATTTGGATTGATGGTTGCAAAAGGATAGTTCGCGGCTTCTACATGGGAAGAAGTTATCGCGTTAAATAAAGTTGATTTACCAACATTTGGTAGACCCACTATACCTGCTTTTAATGCCATAATTCTTTGTTCCTTTCATAATAAATAAGTTTCTTTAACTACATATAGTATCTTATCACGACATCAAGTATTTTTCTATCATAAATCACCTATTTATCAAAGAAAAAGAGGGGAGCATTCATGTTGTTCCACCTCTTAAAATTTTTCCATTAATTGTAAATACTAATACGCATCTTCACCTTTTTAAATAGTAATTTCTTTTGTAAAATCATAGAAAGATGATAAATTTTCTGGAATAGAAAAATCAACTGTCACATCGTATTTTTCTTTTATCATAATACTAAGTGTTTTTTCATGCATTTCCATCTCATTATCGAACAAAAAATTCTCTACCACAAAAGTATAAATTGCTTTTAATTCCATGTTTTCATCAAAACAATAGGTAAAAGAATACTCCCCATAATATTCATTGCTATTAGAAGGAGGATACACGCTGAAAGTTATACTATTATTACCATGATATACGCTAGTACAATCATAGCCACTTTCTTTTATTAATTCACAACTAAAATTACTGATGCGGATAATATCATCGTCTACATGTATTTTAATCCTACTTTTTGAAACTTCTCCTTTGGTACTTGTTTCATCTATTTGCTTAACACCATCTACATAATAACTTTTTGTATTGGAATAATAGCCAATATTGTTTTCAACACGATATGAGTTTTTATTAGACGTCTTAACTTCGTATATGTTATCAACATAACTAAATGAAGAAGAATAAGCTTCTAAATCATAATGAGATGGTAAAAATGAAAGATCACCTTTGATACGTGAATATTCATTAAACATATCTTGAGAATTTCTTTTTGCATTACTTATCGTTTCAATAAAATAGTTCCCATCGCAAAAAGTGTATCCATTAGGATATTTTTCATGATATTTTTCCAAAAATATTTCTTCTTGTGTTTTAATAGGTTCTTTTTCTTTATTTGCGCAAGAAAACATTGGTAATAAGCTAATTAATGACATTATTATATAAATTTTTTTCATATTTTTTCTCCACTTCTATTGCGTGTCATCTTTAGAAAGATAAATCTATATTTTTCCTATTAGGAAAACTATCAGTATTATTTAGTAAATATGTAATATCGTGTTCAAAAGAAGAAGGTATTTCAATCGAAATCGGATCACACTTTTTCATAGAAAAATAACCATAATTTCTACCATCTAAGGAATTTTTTTGTTTCAAATTACTATACTCAACACCTGTAAGAAAATAATCTTGGTAAGTCCTCTTAGTATACAATGTTAGTTGAAAACTAGCGCTTTTTTTGGTAGTTCGCGCAATAAGAACATTATCGTCAAATGTATATATATCGTCATCTATTGATTGGTATGTACCATAATCATGATACTGTTTATAGTTCACACCACTTTCATCATATTCATAATTGAAGAAAGGGTGACATAAATCAGGGACAAATATACGTAATTTACGTTCAAGAGTTTGACCATATGTAGTTAA
>JALFBO010000184.1 GCA_022772105.1 Erysipelotrichaceae bacterium
TTGAAAACGTTACTGTAGATGCAAATGGTAAGATTGATTTTACAGATAAGAGCGTTACTGAAAACACTCGTGTTTCTTATCCAATCAATCACATTCAAAATATCGTTCGACCAGTTTCTTCTGCTCCTGCTGCTAAAAACGTTATCTTCTTATCAGCAGATGCATTCGGTGTCTTACCACCAGTTTCAATCTTAACTCCAGAACAAACTCAATATTATTTCTTATCAGGTTTCACAGCTAAACTTGCTGGTACAGAACGTGGTATTACTGAACCTACTCCAACTTTCTCAGCATGCTTTGGTCAAGCATTCTTAGAATTACATCCAACAAAATATGCAGAAGAACTAGTCAAGAAAATGCAAGCTAGTGGCGCTAAAGCATATTTAGTTAATACAGGATGGAATGGTACTGGAAAACGTATTTCTATTAAAGATACTCGTGGTATTATTGACGCTATCTTAAATGGTGATATCAACAATGTTCCAACAAAGAAGATTCCTTTCTTCAATTTAGAAGTACCAACAGTATTAAATGGTGTTGATACAGGTATCTTAGATCCTCGTGATACATATGCTAATGTAAATGATTGGGAAGTAAAAGCAAAAGATTTAGCAGCTAGATTCAATAAGAACTTCGTTAAATACGAGGGAAATCCAGCAGGTAAAGCTTTAGTTTCAGCTGGCCCTACACTAAAAGACTAATCATTAAGAGCTTATATAAATTCAAGATTCTTTGCCTAGTGTAAAGAATCTTTTTTATTAAAAAAAACACTTTTTTCAAGTGTTTTTTTTAATCTTTATAGAAATAACGAGGATTTTTTAATCTAAGAATATTGGTAAACTTTTTCGCGTCTTCTTCATTTTCAAAGCCTTTTTTATTAACGATATAGGCCACACCAAAATTGATGAATAGATAGACATATTCAGGAGTATCAATAATTTTATAAAAATCAGAATATTTGCCTGAAGTATCAACCACTTCTTCTCCACAAGTATAATGGCTACTATATTCATCTTCACCAAAAGAAAACTCATATACCGCTTTATCAAATAAAGAGGATGAAGATTCCATCAATTTTTTAATCTTTATATGGCGATTAAGGGGAATAGCTATAGAAAATGAAATCATAACTAATAAAGTAACTCCTCCAAGAACATATTGTTGACGAATTATAAATATTATGCCAAGAAGTAATGCAATTACGTTTAATATTATCGTTTGTGTTACAATTTTTCCACTTGTAACTTGATGCATTTTCATATAGCCTTCTTTTGTAAATGGGGACACATTTCTCATAGATAAAATCTCTCTTTCATAAAATTAATTATATAATATCTACCTTACAAAACAAATGGTTTTATTTTATTTGTATATTGGTCATTTTTGTTAATGCAAATCTTTTAAAACTATTGAGAGAAATTAGTGAAATGTGTTACTATATATTTGATTTCGGTTATGTATTAATATGTTAATATTAATAAAACCAATCAAAGGAAATAGAGGTAATTATATGGGCGTAAAAATTGTCGAAACAAGTTTACGAGATGGTCATCAATCTTTATTTGCTACCCGTATGACAACCGATGAAGTTTTATCAGTTGCCAAAGAAATCGATGAAGCTGGCTTTTATGCTTTAGAAGTATGGGGCGGAGCAACATTCGATTCATGCATTCGTTTCTTAAACGAAGATCCTTGGGAAAGATTAAGAAAAGTAAGAGCGGTCTGTAAACACACCAAACTTCAAATGCTATTCCGTGGTCAAAATATCTTAGGATATAGACACTATTCGGATGATGTAGTTGATATGTTTGTTAAAAAATCCATCGAAAATGGTATTGATATCATTAGAGTATTCGATGCTTTGAATGATATCAGAAATTTAAAGCAAGCAGTTATTTCCACGAAAAAATATGGTGGACATTGTCAAATTGCTTTATCTTACACTACTTCACCAGTTCATACCGTTGAATATTACGTAGAACTAGCAAAGCAAGTCGAAGAATTAGGTGCTGATTCACTATGTATCAAAGATATGGCGGGCGTATTAACACCTCAAAATGCTTATGAATTAATTTCAAAATTAAAGAAAAACACAAAATTACCAATCGAGTTACATAGCCATTGTACGGGCGGTATTTGTGAACTTACATATATGAAGGCAATCGAAGCAGGATGCGATATTATTGACTGTGGTTTATCACCATTATCAAATGGCACCGCTCAACCTTCAACACAAGCATTTAACTGCGTCTTAAAAGGAACAAAATATGATCCTAAATTAAATGATGAAATGTTAAATAATGCTTCTGAAATTTTAACAAAGATTAAAGATAAATATTTAGCTAATGGCAAGTTAAATCCAAAATCCTTATCAGTTAATCCAAACATTTTAAAATATCAAGTTCCAGGTGGAATGTTATCCAACCTTATGTCGCAATTAAAAGAGCAAGGTGCAATGGATAAATATGAAGATGTTTTAAAAGAAGTTCCAAATGTTAGAAAAGATTTAGGATATCCACCTCTTGTTACTCCTCTTTCACAAATGGTAGGAACTCAAGCTGTGTTAAACGTAATTACAGGTGAAAGATATAAGATGGTTCCAAAAGAAATTAGAGACTATCTCCATGGCAAATATGGTAAAGCCCCTGCACCAGTAGATGAAAAGGTGTTACATAAAATCATCGGTGATGATGAAGTAATCACTTGCCGTCCAGCTGATTTACTTGCTCCAGAATTCGAAGCATTAAAAGAAAAATACAAAGATATTGCACGATGCGATGAAGATGTATTATCTCTAGCTTTATTCGAACAATATGCTACCGAATTTTTAAAGAAAAAATATAATCCTGAACCTGTTAAAGAAGATAAAGTTGAAGTAGAAGAATTCAATGTTATTCTTGGAGGTAACTAATTATGAATTTACTTAAATTATTAGTTGATAAAAATAGCCAAATGAGTCCAGGAGAAGGAGCTTTGTACTCAATAGTTTCCATTCTTATGGTATTTGTAATATTGCTTATCATAATTGGTGTTACTACATTAGTTTTTAAAGCTTATGGTTTATTTGATTTAAAGAAAGAATTAGATGCAAAGAAAAATGCTACTAAAGAGGAAGTTAAATCTTCATCTGTACCTACATCAAATAAAGAAGTAGTTATTAGTGATGATGATATGATGGCAGCAGTTTTAGTAGCAACAATCGATTATCGTAATGAAATCAAAAAAGACGTTAGAGTAGTTAACGTTCGTGAAGTTAAATAAGGAGATAAATAACAATGAAAGTATATAAAGTTAAAGTAAATGGTAAAGTTTACGAAGTTGAATTAGAAGCTGTAGAAGAAAAAGCAGGTTCTATCGAGGCTCCAAAAGCAGCCCCTGGTGCTCCTTCTACAAGTGTCTCACAAGAAGCAAAGAATTTCCAAGCTCCATTAAGTGGCAAATTATTAGACATTAAAGTAAATGTTGGTGACACAGTTAAAAAAGGACAAGTTCTTTGTGTAATTGAAGCTATGAAGCTTGAAAATGCTGTTCAATCTAATATGGATGGTAAGATTCTTGAAATCAAAGCAACTAAAGGCGCAATGGTTGCTTCTAAAGACGTTCTATTCGTAATCGGTTAATTATATGAAGCTTTGGGATTTAATTATTAATTTCCTAAATAGCACTGGCATTGTAGATTTCTTTGTAGGTTCTGGATGGATGAACCTAGTCATGATTTTCATCGGTCTAGTATTCCTCTTCCTTGCTATAAAAAAAGGATTTGAACCTTATCTATTAATTCCGATTGCTGTTGGTATAATTCTTGTCAATATCAATCCAAGCGTATACATCACATACACTTATTCTTATCAAGATACATCAGGATTAATGCAAACATTTACTTCTAATAGTAAATTAACTGCTTCCGCTATTGAAGCTATGAATCTAGCCACTTTATCTACTACTGAACAAATCCTTGAATCAGTGGAATTAGAACGTGGATTACTTGGTGTATTACATTTAGGTGTTGAGTATGAATTATATCCTTGTTTAATCTTTATCGGTATTGGCGCAACTACTGATTTTGGTCCATTAATTTCAAATAAAAAGACAATGCTACTTGGTGCTGCTGCTCAAATTGGTATTTTTGCAGCATTCCTTGGCGCTCTTGCTCTTGCTAAAACTGGCATCCCTGCTTTAAACTTTACTGTTGGTGATGCTGCAGGTATTGGTATCATCGGTGGAGCTGATGGACCTACTGCAATTCTTGTTTCTAACAAATTAGCAAGTCCAGAATTAACAGCAGGTATTGCTCTTGCCGCTTATTCTTACATGGCTCTTGTTCCAATCATCTTCCCTCCAATTATCAATTTATTAACAACAAAAGAAGAAAGACAAATCAAGATGGAATCACCTAAAGAAGCTACTAAAAAGGAAAGAATCCTCTTCCCAATTATTGTTACTTTAGTTTGCTGTATCATCGTTCCTTCATGTACTCCATTAATTGGTTGCTTAATGTTTGGTAATTTAATTAAAGAAAGTGGAGTCGTTCCAAACTTAGTACATACAGCTTCTAATGCATTATTATACATCTGTACAATTTGTTTAGGTTTATCAGTAGGCGCTACAGCTCTTGGTACAACATTCTTACAATTAAAAACATTAATGATTTTCGCTTTAGGTATTGCTGCATTCATCATCGCTGCAATATGTGGCATACTTGGTGGTAAAGTAATGTGTAAAGTAACTAAAGGTAAAGTAAATCCAATGATTGGTGCAGCTGGTGTTTCTGCAGTTCCAATGGCTGCTCGTGTTGTTCATAAAATCGGTCAAAAAGAAGATCCTGATAACTTCTTATTAATGCACGCAATGGGACCAAATGTTGCTGGTGTCATTGGTTCAGCTGTTGCTGCTGGTATCTTATTATCAATGATTGGTTAATATGTTTAATATCATATCATTTGAAGAATTAGATTCAACAAATAATTATGCAAAGAATAACATTGCTATCTTAAACGATGGCGATGTTATTTTTGCAAAAAAACAAACTAATGGTAGAGGAAGAATGAATCGTGCATGGTCTTCCGCTAGTGGTAATTTAACATTCACCATTGTAATTAAAGATAAGTTTTTATTAAGTAAGTTTGATAGTCTCTCATTATTAAGTTCTAGCGCTATATTTAACGTATTATCTAAATACACATCCTTTGCATCTATCAAATGGCCAAATGATGTATATATAAAGGATAAAAAGATAAGTGGAATCCTACTTGAAGGTGCTTCAACTGAAGATGGTTTATCTTATCTTCTTATAGGTATAGGAATAAATATTAATATCTCTTCTTTTCCTCTTGAACTTCAAAATAAAGCCACTTCTTTATTTCTAGAAACAAATGTTCGTTACGATGTTACAGAAATTCTTCGCCTATTCTTGAAAGAATTTGAAAGTCTTGTAACTGATTTAAGAAATAATAAAAACACTTATTTAGACATAATTAGAAGCCATAACTATCTCCTTCATAAAACAGCATACGCTCACTTTTCATCTATAGAAGGGGAAGTAAAGATCATCGATATCATGGAAAATAATAAATTAAAAGTCCTATATAATGATGAAATCTATGAATTAGAATCAGGTGAGATAACATTTCATAAATAAACGATATATCATAAGCGATTATGATATATCTTTTTTTTGCAAAATTCATAAAAATTAAATAAAAAATATTTACTAAATTGTTGCATTTTAATATAATGTCTTTGTTAGGCGTACAAATATAGATAAATGTCCTAAAATTATATGATAGAGGAGAAATTTATGAATAAAGATTTCATGGTTGTTCACAAGAGCGTATTACCAGATTGTTTAGAGCAAGTTATCAAAGCAAAGAATTTAATTGAAACAAACAAACTTCCTGTTAACGAAGCTTGCAGAAAATGTTACATTTCTCGTTCAACTTTTTATAAATATAAGGATAAGGTCTTTGAAATGGCTGATTCTTTTTCTCGTAAAGCTATTCTAAGCGTCCATTTATTAAATGTACCTGG
>JALFBO010000043.1 GCA_022772105.1 Erysipelotrichaceae bacterium
GAAGAAATAAGTCTTTCCTTTTCTCCGCTATGATCATAATCTTCATGGGTGATAAATAAAGTATCTATATGATATATCTTCCTTTTATGAAAGAAAGGAAGAAGTGAGGAAGATGTTAAGTCCATATTGGTCTTTCCTCCTGTATCAATCATAATCGTAGACGAAGGTGTTCTAACTACTAAGGCATCACCTTGTCCTACATTAATAAAATCAATTTCATACGTTATATAATTTTTTAAAGGTAGACTCCAAACACTTATAAATATACACTGTGCAAATAATACGTTCCTTGTCATCTTGTTCCTTTTAATTTCTAAAAAATAAACACTTAAACAAAGAAGAAAATAATAGATAATGATGAATAAGAAATTGATTTCTCCACATATGATATATAGTTTATTTTTATCAAGTAATGTGACTAAAAAGTAAATAAATCCACATAGATAATCATTTACTTTATAAAATGGAAATAAAGAAAATATCATTCCCTGTAAATAAATGATTAAAGAAAAAGGAGCAAAGAAAAACATCAAAAAAGGATTTACTAATGAAAAGGTTCCGCTTCTATTTATAAAGAAAGGTATCATAAATAAATAGATATATAAACTAATAACTAAAGAACGATATTTTCTTTTTATTCTAGAAAATCCTTTCGTGCTATAAGATATGAAAATTGATAGGCTTAAAGAAAGAATAAAGCCACTTTCATAAACGTAACTAGGTTTTAATATTAAAATGATTAAATAGACTAAAAATATATTATCTAAATATGGTATTTTTCTTTCTTTTTTAGAAGCAATATATCTTGTTAATTTTAATAAAAATATTTTTAGGACACTTATCTTATAAGAAGAAACAAATAGTAGAAAGAGAAGAAAAAACATTATAAATCTATCAATCTTCTCTTCATCATATTTCTTGATTAAAAATTTCTTAATCAATTCTATAAAGAAATAAATATGATAAGAAGATAATGAAAAAACATAAGATAATCCATTTTTATAAACTAGATTATCCCATGTTTTTGAATAAGAATAAGAGAAAAGAAGCAAGGAAAGAATTGCTTTAGAAGATGAAGAATAATCTTCTTTAATCACAAAAGTTATAATCTTTTTATATTGAATTATAGGCGTATAAATTCTTTCTATTTCAACATCATATAAAGCTTTATAAACCCCTTTACTAGAAAGATATTTTTCAAAAGAGAAGACTCCTTCGTACGTTGTTATCTTTAATGGTTCTATATTTGAAGAATAAACTTTTAAAAGTTCTCCCTTTTGATAAGGATTATCCTTTAAATAAATATAAAATTTATTAAATCCATTCATTACGATTAAATAATCTTGTTTACTTTCAACGACTAAAGCAAGTCCTTTTACCTGTTTAACATCATATGTAAGGTGTCCTAGGTAGGAAAACAAAACACCAAGAAAGACAAAAACTAGTAGTATAAGATTCTTCTTTTCTCTTTTCTTAACCATATAAAACGAAGGATATATCAATAATATAATCCCTATAAACGGTTTATAGAGAATCAATAATCCTCCAATATATGATAAAAAAGATAAAATTATCATTATTTTAAGGTAATGTAATCTCTAATTTTTTCATATGTTTTTTCACCAATTCCAGAAACATTTTGGATTTCTTCTAAAGTTTGAAAAGGACCATTTTCCTCTCGATAAGTCACGATGGCATTACCAAGTGATAAAGATATTCCACTTATTGTTGCAAGTTCTTCCGCGCTTGCAGTATTGATATTTACTTTAGCAACTGTATTATCAATAACACATGATTCAGAATATCCGGCGATTTTGGGAATATATACAAGTTCTCTTCCCTCTAGAGTTACATTCATATTAATTGCATCAGTATCAGCAGAAGCAAGTAAACCACCTGCTTTTGTTACTAAGTCATTAATTGTATCTGTCGTTTTCATAGCGTATGTACCAGGATGCAACACTTGTCCTTCAATTTTGATATTGATGGTATCACCATCTTCTACAGATACAATTTGATCTTCTGGTATACTATTTGTTTTTAAGTTTGGATCAATTTGTGTAAATACCATTATCATCACAATTAATCCAATTAATCCTCCAATTATCCATTTAACCATTTTCTTAACCTCCTATTACTTTTATTGAGAGGTTTAATTAAAAATACTAAAAAAAAACGCGATTTTTTATCGCGCTTTGAAATATTATTCTGCTGAAACTTTTCTAATTTCAACTTCGTATTGTTTTGGTGCTTTTACAATGATTCTTTCACCAACTTTATGACCTAAGATAGAAGTAGCTAATAAGCATTCATTTGAAATCTTATTGTTTTCTGGGTCACTTTCTGTAGAACCAACAATTTGATATTTAACTTCTTCTTGTAAGAATGAGTCATATAAAACAACAAATAGACCAACCTTTACAACATCACTAATTTTAGAATCAGCATCGATAATTTCGGCATTATCAATTTGTTCTGTTAATTGATTAATACGAGCTTCAACTTCTGCTTGTCTTGCTCTTGCAGCATCATAGTCAGCATTTTCTGATAAGTCGCCTTGTGCTCTTGCTTCTTTTAATTCTTGGATTACTTCTGGTCTTATAACATCGATTAAATTTCTTAATTCCGCTTTTAATTTTTCAAAACCTTCTTTAGTAACGATAATTTTTTCTTTTTCCATAGATTGAATCTCCTTTTCAAGTCCTTATTATTATACCATAATCAAGATGAAAATCTATAAAAAAGGTGTTTATCTTTGTCTTTGAACAATTCTTTTTTAACAAAGAAGATAAAAATACTCCTTACACACATCATATTAAAATGCTTTTTTGGATACTTTATACTAGTACTATGGCAATGTTTAGATATAACGCAAACATAAGCCACATAATATATGGAAGAAGTAAATAAGCACTAATTTTATTTTTCTTCTTCATCACAAAGAATCTTATTATAGCAATAAGAAGTAAAGCGCCAAGCCAAAAACAAGAGAAAACTCTAAGTTTTAATTTAAAGAATAATAATGTCCAAGTGGAATTAAAGAACAAATCAAAATAATAAAGAATTACCCCTTGGTCATTTTCCTCTTTACTTAATTCTTGCTTATCGAACAAATAAATTGATACTCCTATTAAAATATATAATATGGTCCAAGCAATAGGAAATACAAAAGAAGGAGGATTCAAAAACACAGGTGGATAATTTTTAGCTTCCTCACTTGAAACCATATAAAACACAGTTCCAAAAAAGACACATAGTAATAATGGCAAAAACAAACGTGTAAATCTTTTCATAATTTCACCCGTTATTATTTTATGATTAAACGCATAATTTATGAAAAAAAGCACAAATTAATGTGCTTTCTTCTATTTTATATCGGATTCTTTAAATATAACTATTCCAACGACAATATTAATAATAATAAATATTACCATGGATATAGAGCCTCCGATTACAGTAGTATTATCTAAAGCTACGCCTCCTTGACTAATCATCTCATTTACTGGATTAATAGGAATAATCAAATTCAATTTCTTAAAGATACTAGGTACGTCAAAAGATTGAATTACGCTAGTTATAATCAATAATCCATTAAGAACAAGTTGCACAACAAATTGTAGGATAATAGTTAAAGAAACTTTCTTAAAAGCAAATGCTAAAAGCACTATTATGGAACTAATGAAAATATATTGTAGACATCCAGCAAATAATTCCTTTAAAACAAGAACAAATTGTCCCACGTCAAAGGAAGTTCCGTATCCTAATAACAAGCTACCTAAAAGTAGATTACTTAAAGCATATGTTAATACAAGAATAACATTATATGTAGCGCCACTTATAAAAGAAGACAACAAAATATTTTTTCTTTTATGACCTGATATAATCTTATTTCTTAATGTACCAGATGAAAAATCAGAACAGATAATGATAGATGTAAAAATAGGAATAATAAGCCCGACATTATTTGTGGAAGAAAAGCTTTGAACAAAGAAGGATCTTCCACTGAATAAAGAATTCATACTAGAATCACTTCCTACTTCTTCCTCTAATAAAGTTTTTAAAAATAAATAGCTAAAATTATTTATTAGAACAAATGCGACAATAATAATGAGTGCAGCAATACTTAATTTGCTTTTGATTATGCGATAAAAATCAGCTTTAAGCAATCTTTTCATTTTGTTGTGCCTCCCTCATGATTTTAAAATAATAATCTTCAATTGATTCACTTGAACTAGTGATAGATTCAAGTTCAATATTTTCAGAAACCAAAACTCTCATAATAAGGTTAATATCTATTTGATCATATACGAATAAATTATTTCCCTCAATTCGATAATCATGAAGATTTAATTTTTCAATAATATTCTCATTGATATCATCAATTTTTCTAAAAGTAATCTTTGTATTACTTCTTGTCTTTTTATGTAGTTCTTCCATACTTATTTCTTCAAGTAATTTTCCATGTGATAAGAAACCTACTTTATTACAAATCTTATCTAATTCTCCAAGAATATGTGAAGAAATCAAAAATGTTATCCCTTGAGAAGCTAAAGATAAAATCAATTCTCTAACTTCAATAAAACCAGAAGGGTCTAGACCATTCATAGGTTCATCAAGAATTATAAATTTAGGATTATTAATAAGGCAAAGAGCAATTCCGAGTCTTTGACGCATACCTAAAGAAAAATCTTTTGCCTTTTTCTTAGCAATTTTCTTTTCATCTAAGCCTACTTTGTTTAGTAAAGAACTTATTCTTTCATCATCTATTTTTGTTCCATGAGCAAAGGCTTGAAGTCTAATATTTTCTTGTGCTGTCATAGACTTATTGATAGAAGCAGATTCTACAATTGAAGAAACTAGTCTTCTTTTTTCATATATTTGCTCACTTTTTGAAGAAACGCCAAATAATTCATAACTTCCATATGATGAAATTAATCCAGTAATTGCTCTAATTAATGTTGTTTTACCAGCACCATTTTCACCAACAAAGCCATATATATCTCCTTCTTCAATTGTCATATTTACTTTATCTAAAGCATAATATGTTTTATACCTTTTGGACAAATCATATGTTTTTAATATTGTCATTTTTATTCCTCCTTACAATCAGTGTAATACTTTTTTATTCTTTTTTATATCCACGTATCGTAGTTATTTATTTTAAAAGAAATAATATTAAGTATTAGTATTATACTTCTAACAAATCCAAAAAACACATTTAATAAATAAAAAAAGCAAAACTTTGCTCTAAATGTTTTGCTTTTTACATATTATTCATATATGTCGTAAGATATAGTTCCGTCTTCAAGAATTTCTCTTTTAAGAGTTACCATTTGATTTGTTTCATCATCCTTTAAAGAGATTTTATAAATATAGGTATCTTCAAAAATTTCTCTTTCAACCTTGAAATTCATTTCTCCAATTTCTACCTTTATTTCATTTTCTTGATTTTCATTTTCTATCTTGATTTTATAATCTACAATCTTTTGATTATCTTGAACTACTTCATAATGAAGTTTTTGCTCTACTTCGTCTGACTCATAAGAATATTCTTCTTTAATTTCGATGTATGATTTTTCACCAGTTAAAATCATAAATTTTCTGGTATTTTCAACTTCATCATCTTCTACTTCTTTTTCTTCTTTGGAAATAAAAGGATAATATGTTTCTTCATCGATGTAAGCTATACCCTCCATGTCTTTCTTTTCTTCTATTTCTTCATCTTCCTCAACTTTTTCCTCGATAATATTATAGAATAATAAATAAGATGAAGAAGAAAGATCATTATTTAAGAATGTTATTTCTTCTTTAGTTTCATATAATTTTCCATCAATTTCAACATTAACTTCTTCCACATGAGAGAGGAATGTTGTTTCATTATCTAATAATAAATCGACTGTAGGTAAAACTTCCTTTATCTTTGTGACTTGTTCTTCTGTGAAATCACTTCTTTCATTACTTCTTTTAAGTAATTTATTAATATGCGCTGTTCCTTCATAAGAACTTAACATACTCATGCCAGTTACTGCTTGTAAAGAAAATATATCTTTATCATTTTTAAATGTGGTGTTTGTTTTGCTAGAAGAGCAAGCAACTAATCCTGCAGTTAGAAATATCGCATTGAGTGATAACAATAGTATTTTTTTCATATCTTGAATCTCCTTTTCTTTATTGTTTTCACTATAAATACGATTAGGTTACTCTTTTTATTTGAATTTTTTTATTTTTTTATAATTATTTTATCATCTAAGCTATATGTTCTACTTAAATCTTGATTATATGTTAAATAAATTCTTGAATTTGACTCATCATTTTCTTCTTCAAATTCAAAGGAGTATTTATTTTCTTCAAGTTTTTTAATATCTTCAAATTCAAATTCTTCACTTCCATTTTGATAAGAAACATTAATCACTTCATTTTCTATTTCATATTCAATGGAAGAGAGACACGCTTCATCTTCTAAATCCGTATATGAATTAAAAGTCATTAAAGAATATGAATTTTCGCTTTGTGTACCTTTATATTCACTTTCCTTCTCAATCAAATATAATTTATTATCTTGTTGTACATCGACATTTCGTAAAATAGTAGAAACTTCAATTTCACTCTTATTTTTATTATTTTCTTGTTTAATTTCAATTGAAGCATAGTAATACGACTGTAAATAAACAAATAAGCCTTCTTCGATAAACTTCTTATTTTTTGCTTCTTCTTCATTATAATAGAAAGATGATACTAAAGATGATGATGAAGAATAATAATCTATACGTCTAGTATAAATAACATCATCAAAAGTAAAAGAACATTTACTAACTTCTGTATAATAAGAATCAATTGTAAATAAATCTTTTACTCCTTCTTGAACCTTTTCATAATTATCCACAACTTGAGAAAATGATGTATCAGATAATCTATTTTTTCGATTCTTATTCAGCGGATAAATATCTTCGTATCCATCAAAAAAGGATGTAAAAGTTAATAATTGTCGGGTAAAATATTTATTTTTAGAATAATCAAAACTATTCTTTGTATTTGATTTTTTTATTCCATACATAGTGAAAACTAGTATTAATGAACTACATAGAATTAATGGAGCTAATATAATTATATTTTTAGCTTTTCTATTATTAGTTTTTTCTTCTTTTGCACGATTATATGCTTCAATAATTTGTGTCGAACTTGTTTTGATTTGATAAGGATTACATTTTTTTAATGCTTCCTTAATATTTTCATCGTTAATTTTTTTCATATTTCCACCTCCATTTTCTTTCTTAATTTTTTTATCGCGTTATTATAGGCCCACAGTATGCTCCCTAAAGGCTTACAAATAATCTCTTTTATTTCTTCAAACGTCATATCATTAAGAACATGAAGAATGAAAATTAGAAATTCTTTTTGATTAAGGATACCCTTTATTTTATTAACTAATTCCTCTTCATCAATTGTTAGATTCATATAGGAAGGAATCAATAATTCATCTTCCACATATTCAATCCTTTTATTCTTTTTAAAATAGTCTAAAGCTAAATTCTTTGATATCTTCATTAAGTATCCTAATATATTAACATTTTTGTTAATGTTATTGATAGACGCTAAGAACTTTACATATGTTTCTTGTAGTATATCTTCGCTGATATCATAATTTTTGGTATAGGAAAGAATGTTGTAAAAAACAACATTTTTACTACGTTCATAAAAAGTATCAAAAAAAGTAAAATCGCCTTCTTGTAGCTTTAAAAATAAATCTTGTAGTTCCATAATCAATATAAATACGAAATTCCTTTACATATTATTGGGTTTTTTTATTTATGTGAAAAAATGTTTAGGAAGTCCTAAACATTTATTCTATTTTTTTATCTTTTTTATTAATAAAAGTAGTGAATAAGTGTTTAATATCAATTTGAGAAATACAAATTGCTAAAAACATAACAACACATCCCCATATTTCTCTAGTAGATAAATATTCTTGAAGGATGATTACTCCAAATATTACTGAAAATGTTGATTCTAATGACAAAATCAATGATGCAATAGTCGCATTGACCATTTTTTGTCCTACTACTTGTAAAGTATACGCTACACCACATGACATAATACCAGCATAAAGAATTGGGCCTAAACAATTAATAATGTCATTCCATGTATTTTTTTCTGTGATTAACGCTAAAAGGAGGGAAAAGGATCCACAAAATAACATTTGCACGCAAGATAATTTAATTGGATCAACTTTTTTTACAAAATAATCTACTCCAAGGATTTGGAAAGTAAATACAAAAGCACAACCAATAACAAATATATCACCGACTGTAATTGAACTAAAACCATCACTTACACTTAATAAATATAATCCAAGTAA
>JALFBO010000046.1 GCA_022772105.1 Erysipelotrichaceae bacterium
GGTATTATCTCTGGATTTATGATTTCCTTAACTTTATCTTTAGATGATTTTATTATCACTCAATATTTAAAAGCTCCTCAATTTGAAACACTTTCAACTTACATTCAAAAAATGATTTCTAAAAGACCTATTCCAAATGAGATTAGGGCTTTAACAACGGTTATATTCTTATTCGCAGTTTTGGTACTTATTATCAACACTTTATTAAGTAATAGAAATGCGCGTATAAATGAGAAAAAATTACAAAATCGTAGAAAGGAGGAGAATTAATATGAGCAAGAAATTATTTGCTTTATCTCTTGTTTCTTTATGCGTTTTAAGTTCCTCTTCCTTCTCTTTAATTTCTTCCTCTTCAAAAAATATAAAAAGAGCAAAAGAAGAACGTTCCTTTGAAGGACAAGTACTAAATATATATAATTCAGAAGATTATATTTGTGATACTGATGGTGATGTGATCGGTATTATTGATGGCTTTGAAGAACTTACAGGCGCTACTGTAAATTACTATACTTTTGATACTAATGAAACAATGTATAATCAATTTATACTTCAAAAAGATGCGTATGATTTAATGTGCACTTCTGATTATGTCATTCAAAAATTAGTTAAAGAAGATTATATTCAACCATTTAATTTTGATAATATCCCTTCTTATCGAGATTATGCTTCTCCAGAACTTAGAAAAAGATTATCTAATATGATTGTCACTACTAAAGATGGTGTAAAAAAGGTTGATGATTATGCGGTTGGATATATGTGGGGAACGCTTGGTATTATCTATGATCCTGAATATATCTCTAGAGAAGACGTTAAATCGTGGGATGTATTTTGGAACAAAGATTATTATAAACAAATTCAAGTTAAAAATTCTATGCGTGATACTTATGTTATTGGTATTATGCATGCTTATAAAGATGAATTACTTACTAACAAAGAGAAATACCTAAATGGAGAAATAAGTGTTGATCAATATAGCGCGGAAATACAACGTATATTTGATCTTCACGAAAAAGAGGATATCGAAATGGTAAAAAAAGAATTGATGTCCTTAAAAGAAAACATTTATGGTTTTGAAGTAGATTCAGGAAAAAATGATATTATCACTGGTAAAGCAAAAATGTCTTTACAATGGTCAGGTGATGCTGTCTATTCTATTGACGTAGCTTTAGAACAAGCCGATAAAGTTTTAGAATATGCTATCCCTGAAGAAGGATCAAATATTTGGTATGATTGTTGGGTTATGCCAAAAGGGGCAAATGTTGAACTTGCTGAAGCATTCTTAGATTATATTTCTACTCCAGAAAGTGCTGCGAAAAATATGGATTATGTCGGTTATACTCCTTTTATAGGTGGTGAAGATATATTCGAGTTAGCACTCGATTACTATGGATGTCGCGAATTCGATGAAGAAGTATGGAACGAAGTAGATGATGCTGTATATAAAGATGGCGATTTCTATTATTGCATTAAGGATGTTGATCAAGAAGGAATCGATGTAACTAACGAAGAATATTTTGAAAAGATGGATGAAGAGGAATATCCAGAACCATTTGATATATCGTATTTCTTTGGTGATACTTTAGATTATCCCGCTATTATTTACCCTTATCCTGGATGTGAGAATCAATTAGAATGTCAATATCCATCCGAGGAAATTATTTCTCGTTGCGCCAATATGAATGATTTTGGTGATGCAAATGCTGATGTAATTATCATGTGGGGGGAAATAAAGGCTTATACAAATATGACTCCATATTATGTTTTCTTAATTAGCTTTATCGGAGTTGTGGGAGGAATTGCTATCTTCTTCTTTATCAAAGATAGAACCTCACTTCGTTATAAAAGAAAAAAAACATCTAGAAAATAACGTTTATCATTATTTAATTGAAAAAATACCTGATGAAAAGGAAAGCAAAAAGCTTTCCATTCATTAGGTTTTTTTATTAGATAAATTATGAAAACATAAAGAATATTTTAGTTTATAAAGTTGAATAAAGAATAGAGCAATATATAAATAAAAAAAGAACCAGCATAACGCCAGTTCCTTTTGGTATACAGTTATTATAACTTTCTGTTGTAGAATTCAACGATTTGTGATTCTGTAATTTCTTTATTTAATTCGTTTCTTTCTGGAATACGTGTGTATTTACCAACCATTTTTTCTTTATCTAATTCTAGATATGGAGCAACGATTAATAATGATTCTAAAGCTTCTTTAACAACTTTTAATTCTTTTGAAGATTCTTTTAGTGTAATTACATCACCAACTGAGCAAATGTATGATGGAATATCAACTTTTGCGCCGTTTACTGTAATGTGACCATGGTTAACTAATTGTCTTGCTGCTCTTCTTGTTTTTGCAAAACCAAATCTGTATACTAAGTTATCTAATCTTGATTCTAAGATTTGCATAAATTTTGTACCAGTGACAGCATTCTTATCAGCTTTTGCAATTTTGAATAAACGTTGGAATTGTCTTTCAGAAACACCATACATCATTCTTAATTTTTGCTTTTCAATTAATTGTTTTCCGTATTCTGAATTTTTCTTTCTCTTGTTTTCGCCGTGTTGACCAGGTCCATAAGGACGTTTTGCTAATTCTTTACCTGTTTCTAATGTTGAGAAACCAAGGCGACGTGAAACCTTCCATGCAGGTCCAGTATATCTTGACATGTTTTTTTCCTCCTATTTGTCTAAAATATATTTGCATTGACAAGCGGGTATAAATTCCATTTCCTCGGATGAAATACATTCGCATTAATTAGCTTAGTTACTTATATAGTAAATCATCGGACAGGTATGTATTTATATGCTAATACACATGCTTTATAATGATATTACAAAATTGTAACTAAAGTCAACAAAAATTTGAATTTATAATAATTTTATTTGAGTAAGTAATTAATGAGCTTATATGTATTTATACATATAGTATTTAAAAAATGATTCTTATCTTCTTTTAAAAAGAATGTTCATAGTGTATAATCAATAGTTGAAGGTGATTTTTATGTTTTTAGCAAGTTTAAAACAAAGTACAAAACTAACGTTATTAATTTCTGTATTAGTAATTCTTGTAGTTTTATCTTATTTATTTTACGTTTTTATTATTAGAAGAAATAGACAAAGGAAAATTGCACGTGATTTAGAGAAAAAGTATCATCATATTCATGAAATTTTATCAGATGATATCATTGAAAAATCAATTGAAAGAGTTCATAACATTTCTCTTGTTAATGAAGATTATGTAAGCTATTATGAAAAATTTGAAGCTCGTAGCCAAGAAATTCTAGAAGTTAATGATAAGGATTCGTATATCATCATTACTAATTTAAATCAAACTATTGCAGATAAAAAATTTCGTGGGTTAAATTCTTTTTTAGATTCCGCTAAAAAGACAGTTAGTGAATTTGAAAAATGTGTCAATGGTCTTCAAAAAGAAATAAATGATTTATTAGCTAAAGATGAAGAATTTAGAAATAAAGAAGTGTTTTTACAAAGACAATATCGTGAGATCAAAGAAAAATATAGCGCTCACGAACATGAGTTATCTCTTATGAGTGAAGTCTTTACTAAAATGTTTACCAAAATTGATAACATGTTTGCGGAATGTGAAGAATTGACTGATGCAGGACGTTATGAAGAATCGACAGAAAAACTACCTCTTATTAAAAAAGTATTAGATGAATTATTAGAAAGATTTGATGAATTACCAGCTTATTGTATGCGTATTTCCAATATCATTCCTGGTAAAATTGAAAATATTAATGCTCGTTTTGAAGAACTTGAAATTGATAAATATCCTTTACATCATTTAAAAGTTATATCTAAAACAGAAACTTTTAAAGAGCGATTAGATGCATTAACAAAAAGATTACTTGCTTTCAAATTAGATAAAATTAAGAAAGAACTTGATGAAATTGATAATGAAATTTTAGAAATAATGAAGAATCTTCAAAATGAAGAAGATAGCAAAATCTATTTTGATACAAATTGGCAAAAGATATATTCATCAACTTTTGAAGTAGAAAGAAAGTTCATGAAGTTAAAGAGAAATTTACCTCAATATAAGGAAATTTATCTACTAAAAGATAAATACTTAGATAAAGTAGATGAACTTGAAAATGATATTGATAAAGTGGGACAAATTAAACGTGATTTAGATACATATATGCATTCTTCCACTAAACAACCATATTCTTTCTTAGTTTTGAAAACTAAAGATTTAGAGAACGAAGTATTGCGTATTGATAGCATTATCAACGAGTTTAATACATATTTAGGATCTCTTAAAGTAGATACAGAAAATGCTTATTCTAAGATATGTAAATATTTTATCCTCTTAAAAGATGCTCAAGCAGAAGTAAGAGATATTGCAGTAAACGAATTTTCCTTGTTGATGAAGAATCGTTTTGATACTGCTTATGACTATTTAGAAAGAATCGGTGATATTATCAAGGTAAAACCTATTGATGTTGCCGCAGCTAATGAAACTTTACTTGCTGCTGATGAACTTATCAATGAACTTTTAAGAGATGTTAAAAAACAATCAGGTGAAAGACAATATGCAGAAGAAACAATCGTCTATGCAAATCAATATTTACAAGATTTCGCCGAAGTATCTTATACCTTAAAATCTGCAAGTGACTCTTTCTTCCAAGGTAACTTTACTGATACTATAAGTGAAACAGTGGGAATGATAAGAAGAATTCGCCCTGAAGTAGCAAATGAAGAATAATAGGCTTATAAAATAAGCCTTTTTCATTCTTTTCATACAATGAATTAGGAGGTTAGTATGATTTATTTTGATAATGCTGCAACTACTCCAGTGAGTGAGGAAGTTTTATCTAGCTTTGATAAAGTGGTCACAAAATATTTTGCCAATCCCGCATCAAACCATAAATTAGGACAAATAAGTGCTGATTTAGAAAAGAAAGCACGTGAACAAATCGCAAAACTCTTTTTAGTTGAAGATAATGAGGTAATCTTTACTTCAGGGGCAACAGAATCTAACAATTTAGCTATTAAAGGTGCTGCTTTTAGATATAAGAATCGTGGTAATCATATTATTACTACTAATGTTGAACATCCTTCCGTGTTAAATGCATTTGCTCTTTTAGAGGAGCAATTTGGGTTTAAAGTTACCTATCTTCCTGTTTCTAGTGAAGGAACAGTAAACGTAAAACAAGTAGAAGACGCTTTACAAGATGATACTTTTTTAGTTTCTATCATGTCTGTTAATAACGAGATTGGTTCTATAAATGACGTTGAGGCTATTGCAAAAATGCTAAAGAAATATCCAAAGATTTTATTTCATGTTGATGCAACTCAATCGATTGGAAAAATAGATATATCACTTAAGAACATTGATTTATTATCAATGTCCGCGCATAAGATAAATGGATTTAAAGGATCAGGAATATTGATTAAGAAAAAGAATATTGATCTTGTTCCTCTTCTTTCAGGAGGCGGACAAGAACAAAATATTCGTTCGGGTACTAATAACTTTCCTTATGAAGTTTGTATATCTAAAGCACTAAGAATCGCTTTACAAAATAGAGAAAAACACTATATCTATGTTAAAGAATTAAATGATTACCTTAGAGAGAAACTTTCTTCTATAGAGGGAGTAAGTATTAATAGTCCACTAAATGGATCACCTTACATATTGAACTTTTCTATTAACAAGAAAGCTAGTGTAATAACTGAAGGTTTATCAAATGAGGATATATATGTATCAACTAAATCGGCTTGCTCTTCTAAACACAGCCCTTATTCTTATGTAATAAAAGCACTAGGAAAGAGTGAACAAGAAGCAACCAATTCCATAAGGATTTCTTTTAGTTATCAAAATACAAAACAAGAAATAGATATCTTTTGTCAAAAGTTACAACATTTACTAAATACTATAAAATAAGGAGCAAATATATGTTTAAGCAATTTAAAAAAGAATATAAACAAGTACTAAAAAATATTAAAAAATATCAAAAAATCATCGTTTTTAGACATCAAAGACCTGACTATGATGCGCTTGGTACACAACTTGGCCTAGTTACATGGATCAAAGATAATTTTCCAAGTAAGGAAGTTCATTATGTAGGAAAAAATCATTCTACATTTATGCCTTATCTTTATCCTTATATGGAGGAACTTCAGGATGATGTATTTGAAGGAGAATTTCTTGCTATTGTGGTAGATACTGGTAATTCTTCACGTATTGATGATGAAAGATATAAAAAGGGAAGTACAATCATTAAATTTGATCATCACCCTAACATAGAACCATATGGTAGTATTAATATTGTGTATAATGAATTATCATCTTGTGCAGAACTAGTTAGTGATTTTTTATTTAGTTGCGGAAATAAGTATCCTCTTTCTAGACTTGCCGCTAAATATTTATATTCTGGAATTGTAGGCGATACCGGTAGATTTTTATTCTCTTCTGTTAATGCTACAACTATGAGAAATGCTGCTAGATTAATGGATGTAGGTATAGTTCCTGCAAGGGATGTATTTGATGCGATGTATGAAAAAGATCTTGCGTCTATTGAACTTCAAAAATTTGTTTTAAATCAATTTAAAGTAACAGAAAAAGGCGTGGCTTATTATGTTCTAGAAGATAAAGATTTAAAATCTTTAGGTATCGATTCAGAAAGAGGCAAAGAATATCTTTCTATCATGTCTGGAATTAGAGGAGTACCTATTTGGTTCTCTGTAACTGAAGAAGTGGAAAGAGGTACTTATCGCGTCTCTATAAGGTCAAAGATTTTAGATATTTCTTCAGTTGCTAGTAAATGGCGTGGAGGCGGTCATATTAATGCTTCTGGAGCTACTTTAAATACACTAGAAGAACTTCCATTATTAATTAAAGATTTAGAGGAACTTATAAAATAATGAACGTAGAAAAATGGTTAAAAAGAAATTATATTGATTTAAGCAATAAAACCATAGTTGTTACAGGGGCAAATTCAGGAATTGGTCTTGAGACTTGTTTTCATCTTGCTTATTTAAATGCTTCACTTATTATGGCTTGTCGTAATGAACAAAAAGCCTTAGATGCTAAAAATAAAATTTTATCTAAATATCCGTCCACTAATATTGAAATTATTAAATATGATCAATCTTCTTTTGCATCTATTTTATCATTCATAGAAAAGATAAAAGATATTAAAATAGATGGTTTAATTTTAAATGCAGGCGTATATTTTCCTAAAGCAGATTATAAAACGGAAGATGGTTATGAGCTTACATTTGGTACTAATTATTTAGGAGTATATTATTTATTAAATCATATGAAAGAAAAGATGGAAAAAGATGATACTCGAGTTGTTATGGTCACTTCTTTAACCGCATATTTAAGCGCTTCTAAAAGAAAGATAACTTCCTATAAAAAATTATCAAGGAATAAAGCATATGGTTTTTCTAAACTATGTCTTTCTCGTCTTTTCGTGGCTTTATCTTCTTCAAGCGTTAATGCAACATATCGTTTAGTCCATCCTGGAATTACCGCTACTAATATATTAAATAGTGACAAGACAGGATTTCCTTCTTGGTTTTCAAAATTAGGTCATTCGTTTCTATATTTATTTGTTCATAAACCATCAAAAGCTAGCTTATGTTCTGTGCTAGGATTAATTGATCAAGATGAATATAAAAAGTATATTGCTCCTCGAGGTCCTTTTGCTATTTCTGGATTTCCTAAGAAAAAAAGAATACCTAAAAAATATTTTTATAAAGATGTAGAAAAAGAAACTTCTTCGCTTATTAAGGAAAGAAAAAATGAAAGCGTTAGTAATTAATGTAATAGTTTCCAAAAAAGAGAATTCTCCTATCAAAGAAATGGAGAATCTTTTGGCAACTCTAGATATAGAAATTGAACAAATATTGACACAAAACGTTGAGGTAGTTCATAATTCTTATTATGTTGGAAAAGGATTTTTGCATCAAGTAGGATGCTATGCAAGAGAAAATAATATTGATGTCATTGTTTTTAATAATGATCTATCTCCATTACAAATAAGAAATATCAGCGATATCACTTCAAAAGATATTATGGATAGAAGTATGGTTATTATCAAAATATTCTTAGAAAGAGCCTCTTCTAAAGAAGCGAAACTACAAGTGGAAATGGCATCTTTAAAATATTATGCATCTCGTTTAATAGATAAGGATCATGATTACTCACAAGTTACTTCTGGAGGAGCTGGAGGCCTTCAAAATAAAGGTTCAGGCGAGAAAGAAATTAATATAAAAAAATATTTGATTAGGAAAACTTTAAAAGCAAAAGAAGATGAACTTAAAAAGATCGTTCAAAATCGTCAAAATCAAAGAGCTTCTAGAAATCCTTTTTTACCGGTGGTTGCAATTGTAGGCTACACTAATGCTGGTAAATCAACTTTATTAAATAACTTTATACGTTTAACAAAAACGACTAAAAAGGAAGAAATTTTAGAGGAAAATCGCTTATTTGCCACATTAGACACAACCACTAGGTTCATTAAGGTTGATCATCATTATCCGTTCTTATTAACTGATACAGTTGGTTTTATTTCTTCTCTTCCTACTACACTAATTAAGGCGTTTAGATCAACTCTAGAAGAAATTAAAGATGCATCTTTACTAATACATGTTGTTGATATATCTTCTTCAAATTACTTAGAAGAAATTGAAGTAACTACTAAAACTTTACAAGAAATAGGCGTAGGCGAAAAAGAAGTGATTTACATCTATAATAAGTATGATTTAGTAAATGAAAATGTTAAATTTCGTATTATGAACGATGATGAACTTCTTGTTTCACTAAAAGATGAAGAATGTATGGAACAAATTTTGAAATTGATAGATCGAAAACTAGAAGACTTCTATGTTGAGATTGAACTTTATATTCCATATACTAATATGAATGTTTATTATGAGATACTAAATAAATATAGTATCATCGAGGAAAAAGAAGACGCTAATGGAATCACTATTATTGCGCAAATTAGTAAAAATAGAGTAAAGGATTATAAAGAGTATTTTATTTCTTCTTTATATTAAAAAAGCTCAATTTTGAGCTTTTTTCTTACTTTTTTAAAGAAAGATATTTTTCATATACTTCTTTTGTTATATCGTCAACGCTTCTTTCTTCTGTAGAAATGATGAAATCAGCAAGTTCATCTACATCTTTAAATGATTCTTTATCGTTTTGTAGACGAGACGTAATATCTTCCTTTTTATCTAAGCGTGATTCCATCCGTTTTTTTCGTGTTTCTTCGCTTGCTGTTAGATAAAAGATGACGATTGATTTATCATTTAATTCTTTATACTTTTTTACACCTTGAGGGTCTAATATACAGCACTT
>JALFBO010000047.1 GCA_022772105.1 Erysipelotrichaceae bacterium
TTTAGAAATGGCAGAAAGAGGATATAAGATTGGCATGATCGATATCAATAAATCTTTAGCAAGTAAATTTATTATTGATAAAGAACATAATATGATAATACCACCTTTCGATGTTTTGGATAATTTAGGTAGCGCCGCTGCTGATACAGTTGTAGAAGCAAGAGATAAAATGGAGTTTATCTCTATTGAAGATCTACAAAGAAGAACTAAATTATCACAAACTAATATCGATAGCCTCAAAAAACTAGGTGCGTTAAAGGATTTACCAGAAAGAAATCAATTAACTTTATTCTAAAAAGTATATAAGAAAACACGAAGAAGCAAAAATCTTTGTGTTTTTTATTTCAAAAAAATGGAAAAAATTATCTTATAAATAAGATAAAAATAAA
Source organism: Erysipelotrichaceae bacterium (assembly GCA_022772105.1). Classification (GTDB taxonomy): domain Bacteria; phylum Bacillota_I; class Bacilli_A; order RFN20; family CAG-449; genus UBA3210. Next base: position 390 of record JALFBO010000047.1, read on the forward strand.
AAGAAAAAAATTTTTTAGAAAAAGTGAAAAAAATAGTTGACAGACCATTTTTCCTATAGTAACATAGATACACTTCCACTTGAGAAATCAGTTGAAGTAGTAAATAAAAGCCGAAAGGCAAATATTTACGAAAAGGGTCGAAATTTTAATTAAAACCTGAAAAAGTAAGTTAAGCTGTTAAAAGCAAAATTTACAAATATCTACTTGCGAAAGTAGGATTTAATCTCCTTGTAAAGGGGCTTAAGAAAACTGTCCTCTCCCAAAGAAAGATGGTCAAAATAAGTTTCCTATTAATGGAAAGATTAATAACAAATAAGTAAACTAGGCAACTAGAACTTAGATGTGTGGCAAAGAGAAATCGAAAGCCATGGTGAAACAAGTTCAAAAGGCTTGAACAAACCAAACAGGGAAAGACTTGGTCGTAAGATTGAGGGTAGCCCGGCGATAAGAGTGAATTTATTCATTCGAAGCGAGCAAAAGAGACCTTATAAAAAATGAATAAGTAATTATTCATTAAGATATAAGAGGATCTGAGTAGCTGTAAAGTTAGATTGAGATAATCTAATGGTCTTAGGGGAAACTTAAACGGAAGTTTAAGTGGAAACAAAGGACGGGGTTAGCAGAAACGCAAAACCCATTACAGAAGCAAAAAACATTTCATTGGAGATGTGAGATGCGTAGCAAGAGACACGAATAAAAACGTGGAGGTAGCTATGTCGAAACTAGCTATATAACTAGTGAAGACAAAGGTCAAGGGCCTGAAAGGGTCACTGCCTATGTGGAAGGAAGAGTAACATCAACCGACATGAAGCTGTTGCAACCTAGTAAGGAGCAATCAAGACTAGAGGTGCTATGGTAGCTGCAAAACATTGACGAAAGAAAATGTGAATCAAGAAGGAAGAATAAGATGAAAATCTTAGTCCGAAATCGCGAGAAGGTTATCCGCAAGGAAAGACCCAGTGCAGAAGTAAAAAATAGAGTTAAATCTATTGGATGCGCAGTTCCCAAGATTCCTGCGAAGGAAGTCTTAACACTGTGACGGAACCTACTTAGTAATAAGTAAGTATGTCGACGAGAAGTACGAAAGTGCGGACCTATATCTTAGAACTTGTTCAAAGACGAAAAGAAAGGATACCTAAGTGGATCTTAAAAAGGAAACTTTTAAAGAAATCCATAAGGAGGAGCCAATCTAAATTATTCTATTTAGCAGACAATCGTAAGATTGTTTTTTTTTATTTATTTCAATATAAACTGATAAGAAATGATTTATAATATATGTATCTACAATGAAAGGAAAGATATAGTATGACAACTTTATTATATATCTTAGGATTCATCGCTTATTTTCTTGCTTATGTGCTAGTGGGACGGATAATATACAATCAATTGTATGTTGTAATAAAAAAAGATTTTCGTATTGTATATTGGATAATTATAACGCTTATCGGTATTATTTTTCCTTTATGTAGTATGATCTCATATTTTACTAGAGTAGGTGGAATTATTGAGATATTAGGAAATATAGGGTTCAGCATCTTAGCGTTCCTTCTTTATTTGGTTCTCTTTGGACTAATATTAAAGATAATTCTTTTAATCATGATGAAATTCATAAAAAAAGACATTGTTCAAAGAAAAATTAATCAATTCATTATTTTTCTCGTTTCTTGTTTTTTATCTTTGTCTATTGTAGGATATGGATTTTTATCTTTACATGTCCCTTCTGTTACTAAAATTGATGCTGGAAAAGGAGATAATTCATTAAAGATAGTATGCTTATCAGATATCCATTATGCTTCATTTGGCTCAACTTTAAATCTTACTAAGATGGTAAAAAGAATAAATAATCTTGAACCAGATATTGTTCTTTTTATAGGTGATGTAATAGATAGTGATATAGATAAGATCAATAAAAATGATTTTATTACAAACGTAAATAATATAAAATCTACATATGGAGTATTTGCCATAACT
>JALFBO010000059.1 GCA_022772105.1 Erysipelotrichaceae bacterium
GTAGCCTACGGCTTGGCTAACTAGTTTTTCTAGTAGTCGGAAAAGTTATGACATCATAATTCTTATCTATAAGCCTAGCTCTATAAACAATAAATATGAATAATGAAAAGATATCAATAAAAACTAAATATATCTTGTAAAGTCATTATATATTTTATACGAAGTATAAAGCAAGAATTTTACAACTAATAATGACACATTTTGTCTATAATTGTTATTTTATATATAAAATAAAAGAAAAAATTTTTTTAAAACCGCTTACAAAAAAAGCGGGGTATATAAAATAAAAGTTGGTTGACGTTTTAGATAAAATAAAGGTTGGTTGTTTTTCACCAACTTTTATTTTATCTATAATTAATTTGGTTAGATCTGTACGAAAGGAGAATTATGATTAACCAAATTACTATAGACGCACTAGGTTTATCTAGTGAACATTTTATTGTTAAGGATTTCTATTTAGATAGAGATCAAAACAAGTATATTGCAATTATCGAAAGCAAAAAAAAGGATATAAAATGCGAATGTGGATCTTCAAAAATTATCTTACATTCATATCGTCCTAAGAAAGTAAATCATGTACATTTTTCGATGGTACCTTGCGAAATCATCTATCGTCAAAGAAGGCTTCTTTGCAAAGAATGTGGAACTACATTCCTTGAACCCAACTTTCTATCCCTTGGTTTTTCTCGTCAATCGGATGAAACAGTTAATGTGATACTAACTTTATTAAAGAAAAATATGTCATTTACAGATATTGCTAAAAGTGCTAACGTCACCTCTCAAACTGTAATTAATTATTTTAAGAAATATATAGATTGTAAACGTAAAACATTACCTGAAGTTCTCTATATCGATGAATTTAAAAATCTCTCCTTTGGAAAAGGTAAATACGCTTGTCTTTTACTTAATTACCAAAACGGAGAGATAGTAGATGTTCTTCCTTCAAGAAGGTTAGATTATCTACAATATTATTTTAACAAGATACCTAAAGAAGAGAAAGAAAATGTTAAATTTTTAATAAGCGATATGTATGATGGATATAAACATTTACATGATTATGTATTCCATAAATCAGTTTTTGTGATTGATGCATTTCATTATATTAGATATATTACTGATGCATTCAATAAAGTTCGTATTAGAGTTATGAAATCATTTTCTAGGAATAGTAATGAATATAAACTTTTAAAAAGATATAGCAAATTACTATCTAAAGATAGTAATAAGCTACAAAATGAAACAAAGAAGTGGCCTTATGTCAACAAAGAAATGTCAACTTTAGAGTTTATTAAATATCTTAAATCAATTCATATTGATCTAGCTACAGCTTATGATCTAAAAGAAGAATATTTTCATTCATACAAAAAGACTTCTTTTGAAAAAGCAGATACATTTCTTTCCTATTTTATAGATAAAATGAAAATGTGTTTAGTATCTGAATTTGATGAGGTAGCATCTACATTTGAACATTGGAAGGAATATATTATCAATTCATTTAATAAGGATGAATATGGTAAGCGTATGTCTAATGGAAGAATCGAAGGAACTAATGGAAAGATTAAAGCTATAAAGAAAATATCATTTGGATATGATAACTTTTATCATTTTCGAAATAGAATTATCTATATAATAAATGATGATGAAAAACCATTATCTTTTCCAAAAAATGACAAGCAATTAAATGAGGATATTTCTACTTTTCTTCATAAACGAAGTGCTTATACTAAAGGATTTATCCATTCAAAAAATCCGAGATCAAATGCTTATGGATTAATCCATAAAGAATATCCAAGTTGTCCTCTTATGACTGATAAAGAAGCAATATCATATCTAAAAAGCAAAGAACTATCAAAAGAAGAAATAGTAGATTTAAACAACTCAATAAGAGAAAATAATTCTTTCTATTCTAATCCTATAAATGCTACAGATGATAATGGAGAATTATTAGATTATATAGAGTATCTAAAAACAACAATAAAAAAATAAATAATAATAAACTACAGATTTAACCATATTAAAAGGTTGATATTCAGTACTGAATAAGTACGAAAATACCAACCTTTATTTTATCTTTGACCAACTTTTATTTTATCATCGACCAACTTTTATTTTATCGTCGACCAACCGAAAACCAACTTTTATTTTATATACCCGAAAAAAAGGAAACATTCATCCGAATTGTTTCCTTTACATTTAAATGATTTATTAATCTTTCTTAAACATGATTTCTCTTAATTCAGCGATAGAGGAGTCACCACGAATAACCGCTCTTCTACAACATTCAACAAGAGTAAT
>JALFBO010000072.1 GCA_022772105.1 Erysipelotrichaceae bacterium
ATAAAGAGATGCTTATGAAAATAAAAAACTATCATTGCCAAACGGTCAATATCGATATTTGATTTACAATAGTAATTATACTATTTCAACCCTCAATCCGACGATTGGCTGTTTTTTAATCCGACGATTGGCTGCATTTCAATCCGACGATTGGCTGAATTTCAATCCGACGATTGGCTGAATTTCAATCCAATCTTTGACTCATATTATTCTTCTTTTTAAATTATTATTCCATAGCGATTTTTTCTAATATTTCTTTTAACATAATGCTTTTTCCTTTCTTAATTTAAATAGTTCATACTTTTCTTCTTTCATTAGACTACTTTCTATAAAAGCGCTACATAAATTATTATTCACATGTTTTTTTACTTAACATATAAATAATAAAGAGGTGCTTATGAAATTAAAAAAACTATCATTATTACTTATTTTATCTTTACTTCCTTTTACTTCTTGTAACAAAAAAGAAAATAAATTAGTTCTTGCGGAAGTAACTCATTCCTTATTCTATGCTCCTTTATACATTGCTCAAAATAAAGGATATTTTGACGATGAAGGTCTAGAGGTAGAAATCATTACTACTCCTGGCGCGGATAAAGTTATGGCTTCTTTATTATCCTCTTCTGCTGATATTGGCTTAATGGGACCAGAAGCAAGCATTTATATTTATGAAGAAGGACAAAAGAATTACGCTATAAACTTTGCTCAATTAACCCAAAAAGATGGATCATTTTTATTAGGAAGAGAAAAAGATTCTTCTTTCACTTACGATAAACTAAAAGGAAAAACCATAATTGGAGGACGTTTAGGTGGAATGCCGGAAATGACTCTTGAATACTTGTTAAAATCCAAAGGATTAACTATAACTAGAAATAACAAGGATAAAGAAGCTGATGTAAATATTAGAACCGATGTTTCTTTTGATGTTATGACGGGCGTATTTACTGCTGGAGAATCAGATTATGTTACCGCTTTTGAGCCAAATGCTTCTCAAATTCAAGAATTAGGAAAAGGCTACATTGTTGCCTCTATTGGTCAAGATGCTCCTTCTTTACCTTATACGGCTTTTTCTTCTTTAAAATCCACACTTAATAAAAATAAGGAAAAGCTTATTAAGTTTACAAGAGCTATAAAAAAATCATTAGATTTAGTAAATAAGGAAAACAGTGAAACTCTATCTTCATATTTATCGTCATCATTTCCTTCTTCATCTATAAAAGAAATAATTTCTGTTTTAGATAATTATAAAAAAATTGAGGCTTGGCCAACTTCTTTAAATCTATCCTCCTCTTCTTTTGCTTCCTTAGAGACAATTATGAAAGAAGCTAACCAACTCCCTTCATCTTATACTTCATGTTATGAACAAGTAGTTACTGATAAGATTGTTTCTCTCGTTTAGAAAAAAACCGTTACCATATCAACAAATCAATGTGGTAGCGGTTTTCCTTTTATATATTTATTCAACAGTATTATGTAATTTTTCAATTTCTTTATATATTGTACCAGCTCCCATAAATACAAATATTTCAGAAATAGAACCAATATCTAATAGTACTAATTCATTATATTTAGAAAATTCTTTATATATTTTATCAATCTTCAATTGTTCTTTTTTATTTTCTTTCTCTCTTTTTGGTACATATACATCACTTAAGTAGATCTTATCGAACAAAGAAAATGCTCTTTTAAATTCCTTTTTAAAATGAAGCGCTCTTTCATAAGAATGAAACTGAAATATACCAGTAATTTTATGATAAGGATACATTTCTCTTAAAGAGTTAATAACACTTTCAACTTCGGAAGGATGATGAGCATAATCATCCACGATCAAAGAACCTTGATAAGAAGAGATATTCATTCTTCGTTTAGGTAAAATAAGTTTCTTTTCTTCATATTCTTTATCTAACAATTTGACCACTAAAAGCGCGGCAACAAAGTTATATATCATATGTTTTCCTTTAAAAGGAACATGATATATTTCTTTTCTTTTATAATTTAATTCAATATAATATCCATCATCACATTGAGCAATTATATTAATTAACACATCATTTTTATAAGAGAATCCAAAAGAAATAGCATTCTTCTTTTTTAATCTTTTTTTAATTAAATCACCATTATAAATAAGAGATGAACAATGTGATGCGTAAGTTTTAAAAGAGCGATAAATTTCTTTTAGATTTTTAAAGAAATCAGTATGATCTTCTTCAATACATGTAATCACTCCAATAGAAGAATGATATTTTAGAAAATGATTCTTATATTCACAAGCTTCAAGTACTAAATAAGAAGAAAACGGATTATATCCTCCTTCACCATCTCCAATTATATACGAGCAGTCCTCGTCTAGCATTTGCTTTACAAGCGCGGAAGTTGTTGTTTTTCCATGCGTTCCTGAAATAGAAATAACTTTGTGATTTAAGGATGAAATGAAATCATGATAATATTTGTATTTATATCGCTTTTTCTTAATCCATTTCACTTCTTCATTATTGTCTTCAGAATATGAAGAAGAAATGATATAGTAATATTCTTTTTTTAGATTATCTTTAGAAAAGGTTCTATATTCAATATCATTATTTTTTAAATTATCCTCAGTAAAAAAAGATTCTTCTACATCACTTCCTAAAACTTCTTCTCCTCTTTGCTTTAAATATATTGCTAAAGCTGACATTCCACTTCCTTTAATACCGACTAAAAAGTATTTCATATAAGAATCACCACTAAATTATATGCAAGTGGCAATATAAAAATTATTTTATAATTGTATATTTAGTTTTCATTTAATTAACATTCATTAACATTTTGTAAACTATCTTTATCTACAACATTAATATTATTTTTAATGTATTCCGGAAAAAGTTAACAAATTATGAATTGCCGAAATAAGAGAATTTTGCATGAAACTAATTCAAAGCGATATATATTTAAATCAACTAAATCTTCTTGTGTTAAAGATAGTAACTCTCTGATAACTTTCAACTCTTTATTAACACGCATATAAACAACAAGTTTCGATAGTGTTATATACTATTATAAAAATTCAAATTCAAAACTTGTATTTATTAAATGTCGAATACAAGTTTTAAACTATTAAAACCTGCGAACAAAATTTTCATATATTTTATTCATCTTCCTTATTTTGTAAAGATTGTTTCCATTTAATCATTGGATGATTTTTCACATTATTTTCGACTAAATCACTTTCAAAAAGATTAATAGAAGAAATATTAGGGAAACTTTTTATAAAAGTAAATTCACTATCAGTAATACTATATATAATTGTGTCTAAGAGAACATTAATATTATCCACTGCCGTGGTTATATCAAACTTTTCATTCAATTTTAGTGTTGATGTTAAATATTGAGGAACAGTTTTACCTATAAAAGAACACATTCTTTTTTTGCACTCATTAAATAATGTTTTAATATCTAAATTATCTTCAGAAGATAACAGAAAATAGAAAATTATACTCTTTTTGAATACAATAAATTCTTCATCTAGTATCGTATTGTTTTTAATCATATTATCAACATCGTAAATATCTCTAATAGTTGTTCTGTATAATAAAGCGCAAGTTTTTGATGCGAATAAATCAATTTTATTTAATGATAAAACTTCTATATGATCTTTCGAAGGTAAAGTAATTGTTCTTTTCTTACAATCAAACAAATGAATTCTATTCATATAGTTTATTTCAACTTTTATCATATCTATAGCATTAAACATATTTGAATAATTAAAAACAAAAGAATCTAAAGCATGAGTCTTCTTTGTTTTATCACTTCGATATTGCATTTTAGATTCTTGCATATAGTTTAATATTTTTGTTTCAATTATTCTTCTATCTATTATCATTTGTTCTTTATCAATAGAACCAACATAATCCAAGTCAATGTCAACACTTAATCTTAAATAATCATAAAATGTTAAATTAATTGCAGTACCGCCTTTTAATACCAATTTATCTTTTAAAAATATATCTGTATTGATAAATCTTAAAACATCAATTAATCTTAATACTCTCTCAAGAGTTTGCTTTTGAACATTTAATTCCTGTGCCAGCATGATTATTTCTTTTTTTGTATATGAAAACATTAAAATACCTCCATATCCTTATAAACATACAAACGCCATTTTGCATTAAATATTAATACATCTTTTGCTTTTAAATTATAATATCCAACTGTATTTCCACTTCTTTTATTGCATTCACTAAAAAATTCATCTTGTATATTAAGTGTTTCTTTAAATTTTTCTAGGACATAACCTACTTTTTTATATAACAACTTGTTATTTAAACTTTCTAAGTATTTCATTATTTTTATTTCATCAATTATATTAATATTATTTATGCACTCCAATAGTTCATAATATTCAAAATTAGCACTATCATTAATACAATCCACAATAGCTCTTTCAATGCTACTAATCTTTATGCCAGTTAATTCATTCACTTGAATTAAATTATCACTTTTGTGATATTTATATAAAACATTATCAAAAACAAAATCACGTTTAAATTTATTTGTTGTGACATCTACAATATTATAAACTTGATTATTTAATCCATAAAATTCGAAAACACTATGATGTGAAATAAAATCATTATCACCATTTCCACATGCGATTTCATATTTATTTGCAGCAGGCGTATCATTAACTAGATCATTAATAACAAAATAATCTTTTTTTATTTTTGTTATATAACCTTTATCTATATATGCTTTTAAAACATAATTAGCATTATGAATGCTTCCACATACACTTATTACATCTTTTTTATTAAACATTTTTAAACTTGATAATTCTTTTAAATATTTCATAAGTATAGCCTCAATGTTATTATACTTCTTTTTGAATAATCAATCAACTAAATTGTTTAATTTTTTTGCTAATTATATAGTTATATTTATATATTGTATTAATTTATTTAAACTTTTTCCAGACAAAATGCGATACCAGAGTCTTTAATCCCCACAAGAAAATATTTTATAATAGTTCCTCAAATAATATATATACAAAAAAATGAATTTTATATTATTAGCAATAAACATTGTTCTTTCTAATTTTTCGATGAATATTTCTTGGGTAAACCCATAAAATATCTTGTGAGGTGTTAACATGATTATAAAAAGAGATCATTATTTAAATCAATTAATTTTGAGACGTTTTTTTATTTTTGGCTTATATCATTCTTCTAGAAAATTTAAAAAGTTAAATTAATAAAAGTAATGTTAATTATTATCTTTTAGTCTTCCTAAGCAATTAGTAATCTTTCCACCTAAAAGTAAATATTCTTTCACTTTCTTTTGAATTTCATTATCTTCTTTTAATAAAGCAAAATCTTTTTCTTTATAATAAAAAATATCTTCTAGAAATTTATCTTTATAGTCAGAAGATAAAACAGTGAACATCTTAGCAAAATTAATATAAGATGAATTGTCTTTCATTAAATATAAAAACTCTTTACTTAAAAGAAAACTATAGCAATATATAGGAGCGGAAACAAAATCCAACCAATATTCTTTAATAAACGTATTAAATGCAGCAAGAGATTTTTTTACTCTACTTTCATTTATCAAATAATAATCTCTTGCATGCATAAAGATTAACTTTTGATTATCTTGTCCTATTTCTTTTATCTCATAATTGAATATTCCAAAATTATACATCACAAAAGACGTTAATTTATATGCTTCCTCACCTTTATCAAAGCCATAATGGCCATTTTTCTTTTTATATTCCTCCACATAAAAAGTTAGATTCTTTATCGTATCGATAAATACTTGTTCAGGAAAATCATTTTCTTTATAAACAATATATGTATTTAAAGAAGCGTGCAAAAATGCACATAGCATCATAAAACCATCTTTATCACCAATCAAAGAAGCTTTTAACTTTGAATATGCCTTAGGAGCATCGTAAATCGAATTTAAATCATTAATTAGTGAAAAATGCTTAAATAAAGGATTACTACCTTTATCCATCTTTTCAATAATTCTTATTCTTTCTTTTACTTCTTCTGGTAAACATATTTCTTTCATTAACGTTTCAATATTAATATCCATATTAATCACCAAGAAAAATATATCATAAATGGTAATATAAAAGAAAAGATTTTATTTTTCTTTTTCATATGGATTAACGTGAATCATACAATGTTTGATATTATTGTAACGACTTTCGATATCATCATGTAAATCTAAAGCGATATCATGTCCTTCTTTGACAGTTAGTTTATCATCAACTGCAATTTCAATTTCCACATAATATTTGTTACCAAATTGTCTAGTTTTTAAAGAATCTAATGATAAAATATTCTTCTTTTCGCTGATAATTTCTCTTAATGCATTTTCAAATTCACTAGGTGCGGATTTATCAACCACTTGATCGATTGCTTCTTTAGCAATATCAATACCAACCTTAATAATAAACAAAGCAATAATAATAGAGGCAATTGGATCAAGGATTACTAAATCTCCTCCAATTAATAGACCTATAATTCCTAAAGTAGAACCAATAGAACTTAACGAATCAGTTAAATGGTGGAACGCATCTGCTTTTAAGGAAGAAGAAGATATTCTTTTGGCAGCTTTCAAAGTATAAAAATACATCCACGCTTTAACAATAATTGATAAAACAGCAAACCCTAAAGCAACAAGAGTTAAAGTAAAATTATATGTTTCTCTTTCCCCTTTAGCGTATTTAATAATATTAATTACTCCATCATATCCAATCATTAAAGCGGTCGCAATTAAAATCATACTGAGGATAATGCTTGCGATAGATTCTAGTCTTTCATGGCCAAATGGATGGTCTTCATCACTTTCTTTTTGACTGATCTTAGCACCAATCATAACAATAACTGTGGAAACTACATCAGAAGAGGAATGTACTCCATCAGATACTAGCGATGAAGAGGAAGCGATAAATCCGGCAATAATCTTTCCTAGTGCTAGAACAATATTTGCAATAATCGTGGTGATTCCCACTCTATTAACAGTTTTTTGGTAATCTAATTCTTTCATAAAAATTTTCCTTTCTATTGTAGGTAAAAGAAAAAACACCTACAATCCATCACTGTCCCACAAGGTATCTTGTTGCCTAAAGTGGCCCGACTCTTCGTAAGTGTCTGTCAGTCATTTATTTATATGCAAGTATTTTATAATATGAACAAAAAGTTAGTCAATCATAACTTTTTAAAAATTTTTGTAAAGAAAAACTCCACTTTGGAAAGGGAGAAAAAGTGGAGTCGAGGATAGTTTCTAAAAATTAAATTCTTTAGTTATAGTATTTGTGATTACCTTAACTACTTTATAAGGAGAATCATAATCATTTTTTATTTTATTAACGATAATATCTTCATCATTTACAATTACTTCATATAAATTATATTGACCTTTTAAATATGATAAAGATTCACCATCATCTTCATAATTTACATATTTTCCATTACCATATCTAGCATCAAAGATAAGAGTATCTATTTCTTCTTTTTCTAAATGCATCAAATCTTGATATGTTGGAATAATACTGCCTTTTTTAATAAATAAGCCAACTTCATCGATTTCTAAATGAAGCAAGTATTCTTTTTCACCTTGGTATTCCTCTTTTGTAAAGTAGTTAATCCAATTTCCTTGAGGAAGATAAATACTACGAGACCTCGCTCCTTGAGTAAGGATAGGAGCAAGAAGAACATTATCTCCAAGCATCACTTCATCATTAATTTCTTTCACATTCTTATCAAATGGATAATTGAAGAATAACGGTCTTAAAATTGGAGTTCCTTCTTTATGAGCTTTATAAGCTAAATCATACATATAAGGAATAAATTTATATCTTAAATTAACCATTTTACGATAAACTTCTAAGCACTTAGAAGAAAAGCACCATGGTTCTTGATGAATTGTCCCTGCGGCAGAATGATTACGTAAGAATGGAGAAAACATATTTGCTTCAATAAAACGGATTAGAAGTTCTTCCGTTGTATCGCAAGAAAATCCTCCAATATCTACGCCATCAAGTGGGAAAGAAGAGATGCCCATTGAACAAACTTGAGGAAGAGAAGCTTGTAGATGCGACCATAAAGATTGATTGTCACCATTCCAACACATTGCGTATTTTGTCGTTGTAGCAAAGGCAGCACGAGTAATTACATATGGACGCATATTTTCTTCTTTAAATGCTTCACAAACTCCTTTTACCATGCTCTCTCCATAGATATTATGGAATTCTTCGTGATATATTATTTTATCATTTACTTTAGCCTCTACATTATCTGGAAGTGGTCCTTTAAAAGATGCAGGTTCATTCATATCGCACCACATACCTCTTATTCCATTTTCCTTAATCCATTTCTTGGTGCAGTCTTTAAAGTAATCCTTAGTATTTTCATTCATGAAATTAGGGAAGATTGATCTTCCTGGCCATACTTCGTTAACATAAACTTCATTATCTAAAGTACAAGCAAGGTTATTATTTACTAAATAATCATATACTTCGTATCCTTTTTCTTCTTTGACACCAGCATCTAAAATAGTAACTAATCCTACGCCTTGCTTAGCTAAGTGAGTAGATAAATCTTTAAGGCTTGGGAAAGTTGTTTTATTAAATGTGAAATCTTTAAAATGATCCATATAATCGATATCAAGATGAATAAAATCTAATGGTATTTGGTATTCTTTATATTTAGAAGCAATTTCTTTAACTTCATCTTCGTTCATATAAGACCAGCGAGATTGTTGATTACCTAGCATCTTAAGACTAGACATAAGTGGTAAACCAACAATAGAGGCATATGAAGAAGTGATTGAAGAAGGATCTTTTCCTAAAATCAAGAAGAAATCATGTTCCCCTTTATATGATGAAATATTTAATAAATCTGATTTATCCTTACCAATATTAAAATAAGTTTTAAAAGTAGAAGGATAAAAAATAGCAAAATATTTATCATTATGATGATTAACTAAAAGATAATTAATTGATTTATATAATGATTTATATTGCTCATTATGAGGGGTAGGATCATCGGTATTATAAGAAATATATTCATATCCCTTATGATTTAAGAATTTAGCTTTATCACCTAAGCCATATACATAAGAATCATCTTCTAATCTAATATTAATATTTGTTTTTTGCTTCTTATCTTCTTTAAAGGCAAAATAATCTTCTTCATATTCTTCAAATATAGTCTCATCATTCTTTTTGACTATAATTTTTAAAGATGGTGAGAAAGATATTTCATAATCATTTATCAAAATCTTATCCTTTTTTAATAATGATGAACATGGACTAAAAGTATCGTTTATTTCAAATAAAGAGGTATCGTTTTTACAATAAAAAAATCTAAATACATTTTCATTAATAATCTCTATAAATCTTTTTTCAGCCTTATTTTTAACGCAAAATAGATTCTTGTTTTGTTCTATAACCATATTTTCTCCCCCACAAGATAATATTATTATATTTGGAAAATAAGATATTATATATCATTATTATATTCTAAATTATTAATATTTTGCGTTTTTTTCATTTTATTAATAAAATGATTCTTATATTTTATATTGAAAAAAACCTCAAAAAGTAATATTATTCATAAAAAGAGGACAACAAATATGAAAAAGATTATACAAAGCATTATCTTAACATCAACACTAATTGGAGGCATTTCTTTATCTTCATGTTCATCTAATAAAAAAGAAAAACTATTCTTACTAGAAAGAGAATATCAAAGAGTTGAAACGAAAGAAATCTCAAAGACTACTTTATCAAGCAAGATGGCAAATAAAAATAGTTTTATTCTATATATTTCTGATCCACTTTGCTCAAGTTGTTCTATCGTAACTCCTTTTATCGAATCATATATCCGTTCAAGTAACGCACTTATCTATTCCATATCTACTTCTACTTTAGATACAAATAACGAATATGTACCTTATTCAGTCACACCAACCCTCGCTTTTATTAAAGATGGAGTAGTTGTTGATAAGATTGATTATGTCTCTAACGAATCGCTATTTGCTTCTTCATCTTCTCTTTCAAACTACATCTCTTCTAAAGTTTCATTAAGTCCTCAAATTGAAATCACTGAAACTCAATATGATGAACTGATAGCTTCCAAAGAAACTTTCATTATTTTATTTAGATGGTCAAAATGTGGTGATTGCGTCTCTATGGATTCATACTTCTTCGATCAATACAAGGAAAAGCATTTAAATAATACTTTCTACTCTTTCGAATTATCAGAAAAATATGATGCGCGCGATCCTGAATTAAAAAGTGAAGATCCAAACTGGAAAGCATTTACCAAAAAAGTAGGATTATCCAAAGAAGGAAATGAAGAGTTTGGATATAACAATGGCGTTGTTCCTACTTTCCAATATAGAGAAAAAGGAATCATTAAAGATGCTGTCGTAGTTTATAATGATGGTATGAAATATAACAAGAATGATAACGATGAAATCACTTCATTAACTATTACTTCTTCTTACTTTACAAATGCTCCTTTTATTGGAGAAACATATGAAAGTACTTCTTCATTAAATTTTTACCAAAATTATAAAAAATCAACTGCTTCTTTCTATGAAGAAAAAGTGGAAAATTTATTTAAAA
>JALFBO010000075.1 GCA_022772105.1 Erysipelotrichaceae bacterium
TTTAATAAAGTAGTTTTTCCACATCCAGATTTTCCTTTAATAATATATATTCCATTATTTTCTAAAGTTAAATTAACTTCTTCTAAAACTTTATCATTTCCAAATTGTTTATGAATACCCACTAATTTAATCATCTACTTATCCTCCTTAAACAGATTATCAATATCGACTTTCCTTACTAAAAAAGAAGGAATTAATGAAATAAGATAAGAAGATATTAGAAGTATTATCAAAGCTAAAAAATCCTCTTTAGCAATGTAGATTAATGAGATATCAATCTGCTTTTGATAAAAGAAGTTCTCTACAATTTTTAATACAATAATCTTTACTACTTCACCAAGATCAAAAGATGATATTGTTAGAAGAATTCCTTTAAATATAAACATCAACTGTAAAGAAGAATTGTCCACACCAAAAACTTTATATAAACCGATTTCTTGATAAGAAGAAACAACAAAAGAAACAATAATTAAAATAAACAGCATAAAAGAAATGACAATACATATACTCATAAATACTTCTATTGCCATCATTAATAAATTGACTATAGAATTGAATTCTTCTTGTATCAATAAAGAGGATGATGTTACTTCGTATTGATTATCTTTTAATAATGCGATACTTTCTTCCACCTTTTCATTGTTTTTAACTTCCACAAGTTTAGAATAAGAAGGAAATTCATCTCCCTCGAATGTATATAAAGATAAACGATCATACCAAGATATCTTTTTATCAAAATTAGAGGATAAATTCTTAACTTCCTCTCTTTTTAAAAAATTTATTGCATGCTGTAATGAATAATAAATTTTCGGTGTGTTAAAAAAGGAAAATTCTTTAAATTCTTGCTTCACACAGAAAGATAGATTAAAAGATAAGGTATCAATAATCACCTTTTCTCCTTTATAGGATATATCTTTTTGTATCTTTAAAGAAAAATTATCTCCTAAGTTTAAATACTTTTGTGCTTCTTTATTGATTACTACATCACTAAATGTCTTAACATTTAATTTCTTTTCCCTTATTTGATAAGAACTTAAAGGAACGAACTCAATATTATCAATCTCTTTACCATTAATCCATAATGAAGGATATGATGAAAACACATTTTGTAAAGATGGATAAACATTAATATTATCCTCAAGTATTAATGATAAATCATAACTATTGGGAAGTTTTTCTTTCACTAATGTTAATGAAGAATTTTCTAAGGTGGTTTTTTCGTGAAGTGTCACATTAAATAAATTATAATCTAAAAAATCATCCTTATGTTCATCGTAATATGAAGATGTATTTAATGAAAAAGAAAGACTGATTAATAAAAAAAGAAATGTCAAAGTAAAAGAAGCTAAAGATGCTCCTATTCGAAATTTTCCTTTTTTTAGATTATTTATGGCTAGATGAACAACATTACATTTCTTTCTTAATGAAGGAATAATCTTCCTTTTTTCCTTAGATGAAGTTTGAAAAGAAATTGTCTTATTTTCTAAACGCAATAATGAAGAACAATATTCATTGATTAAAGTGATATCATGAGAAACCATTATCACTAAATGAGTCAATGAGATTTCTTTAATGAGTTCCATAATTTGACGAGCATTACTTTCATCTAATGAGCCGGTAATTTCATCGCAAAGAATTATTTCTTTTTTATCGGCAAGGGAACGCGCGATAGCCACTCTTTGCTGTTCTCCTCCTGATAAATGTGAAACCTCCTCATCCCTTTTATGAAATATATTTGCGCATTTTAAAGGTTCTTCTATCTCTTTATAAGCTTCTAGTTGTTTATACCCTTGGCAATAAAGAGGAAGAGCTACATTTTCTTTCACATTTAAGTAATTAATTAATTCAAAATCTTGAAAGATAAAACTGATATGTTCTTTTCTAAATCTTTCTTTATCTTTAATTTTCTTCCCTTGAAAATATATTTCTCCAGATGAAATAGATAATATTCCTGATATACATTTTAAAAGTGTCGATTTTCCTGATCCTGATTCCCCAACCACACCAAACAAACCAAAAGGAGGTAAAGATATATTGACATTTTTTAATACTTCTTTTCCATCATAATTTTTATTTAGATTAACAATTTCAAAATAAGACATAAAAAAATCCCCTTTATTATTACATTGAGGGGATTAATAAATCTTACTTTATTTTTGAATAACTTTCTTAGCTTTTTTATTAAAGTCATTACGCGTTAACATAATCACATTACCGCATCCTTCACATTTAATCTTAATATCCGCGCCAAGACGAATAACTTTGAAAAGCTTTGATTTTGTAACGCAAGGATGAGGCTTTTTCATTTCCACGATTGTACCTAATTCATATTCTTCATTTTGCATAAATTAATTGTTCCTTCTATAACATTTTAACACATTCATCATTAAACAGGCAGTAGTAATCGTGCCTACTCCTCCTGGCACTTTAGAAATAGCTCTTAATTTATCATTAGGTTTAACATCACCAACTATACCACCTTCTAAATAATGAATACCTGCGTCGATAACGATTGCTCCTTCTTTACACGCACTTGCATCGAGAAGATGAGGTTTTCCTACCGCGGCAATAACAATATCAGCGCGACTTAGTAACGTAGGTAAATCTAAACTTCTTGAATGAGCGATAGTGACTGTACCATTCATTTCTAAAAGCATCATACTCACTGGTTTACCTACAGAAATGGATCTTCCGACCACTAGAACTTCTTTACCTTTAACTTCGATTTTATAAGCTTTAATCAGTTCGATAATTGCTTGTGCAGTCGCAGGAGCTATATATCCTTCTTTACAGATAAATAGTTCACCTAAAGATAATGGATTTAAAGCATCAACATCCTTAGATGGATTAATCTCATTGATAATTAATGATTCATCAGCACCCTTAAAAAGAGGTCTAGTTACCATAATCGCATCAACATCTTTATCTTCATTAAGTTCTTTAATCTTAGCGATATATTCTTCTTCACTATCTTTCATTGTGATTAAAGAAAAACGAATACCGAGTTGAACAGCAGCCTTTTCTTGCATTCTTACATATCCTAAAGATGATTCGTCATTAGGATTAACTAAGACGACCATATGAGGTTTTCTTGTTAATGAAGCAACTTCTTCTTTTACCTTTTCTTTAATTTGATTTGATAATTCTTTTCCACTTAAATATTCCATTTTTTATTCATCTTCCATTTTCACTGCCGCTGGAACCTTTGGAAGTCCTGGCATTGTTAATATTGATCCTGTTAATGGTATTAAGAAAGATGCACCCGCAGAAAGATTTACTTCTCTAACATTAATCTTAAAGCCTCGTGGTGTATTTAATACCTTTGGATCATCAGAGAATGATTGAGGAGTTTTTGCCATACAGATATAAGAAGAAGCATATCCCATAGCTACGTAACGCTTAATATCTTCTTCCGCTTTTTCTGAGAATTCTACATCATCAGCACGATAAATTTCTTGGCAAATTGTTCTAATCTTTTTCTTAACATCAGTATCATTATGATCATATAAAGAATGATAAGACGATTTATTTTCTTCTAAAGAAGCAACAACTTTGTTAGCTAAATCAATAGCACCCACTCCTCCAAGAGCAAATCCGTCGACAAATGATACTTTATACCCGTTTTCCTCACACCAAGTCTTGAGCCATTCAACTTCCTCTTCATGATCGCTAGCAAAGTGATTGATAGCAACAATAGCATCAAGTCCAAACTTAGCAATATTTTCTAAGTGTTGTTTTAGATTACTAACACCTTCCTTTAAGGCATCGATATTTAGTTCTTGAATATTTTCTAAGCTTTGTCCTCCGTGCATCTTTAATGCTCTAATAGTAGCCACTAAAACGACGAGTGAAGGAGTTAGTCCTCCAACTTGACATTTAATATCTAGGAATTTTTCAGCGCCTAAATCAGCTGCAAAACCAGCTTCAGTAACGACGATATCTTTAAGTTTTAGTGCTAATTTCGTAGCAATTAAAGAGTTACAACCATGAGCAATATTGGCAAAAGGTCCTCCATGGATTAAAGCAGGATTATGTTCTCCTGTTTGAACTAAATTTGGATTTAATGCATTATTCATCAACTTCATAATCGCATTTGTGATGCGTAAGTCTTTAATGCGAATAGGAAGTTCATCATATGTATAAGCTACGATGATTTCACTTACTCTCTTCTTAAAATCTTCTTTAGAAGTAGCAAGGCAGAAAACCGCCATTAACTCAGAAGCAACAGTGATAATAAATCCATCTTTTCTTGTTACACCATTTACTTTACTTCCTTGAGCGATAGTAATATCACGTAAAGTTCTATCATTCATATCTAAAGCACGTTTCCAAACGACTCGTTCTGGATTAATATTTAGCGGATTTCCTTGATAAATTGAGTTATCAATACAAGCAGAAATCAAGTTGATGGATGAAGTTAATGCATGCATATCTCCATTAAAATGTAAATTGATATCTTCCCCTGGTTCAACGGTTACTTTTCCGCCTCCAGTTGCTCCACCTTTAACACCAAAAACTGGGCCTAAAGATGGTTCACGTAAACATAACATTACTGATTTACCAATCTTATTTAATCCTTCTGTTAAAGCACAAGACATAGTGGTTTTTCCTTCACCTGCTTTAGTTGGAGTAATCGCAGTTACTAAAACTAATTTACCATCCTTCTTGTCTTTTAATTCGTCCATGATTGATAGGTCTACTTTTGCCTTATATTTTCCATATGGCTCAATGTATTTTTCATCAATCCCTGCCTTACGCGCAATATTATAAATATTTTCTAGTTCCATTTTATCTATCCCCTTTTCACTTTTTCATTATATATATAAATATATAAATAAGTCGACAATAGTTTGCTAAATTTAAAAAAGTTTGTGATAAAAGTGTTTTCACAAACTATAAATTTTTAATAATATAAGCTACTGCACTTAACCCTGCACAAGATGGTGAAGGCATAATGGATGATACAAAATTAACATCTGTTTGTTCTACTTTACTAGAAGAAAAAATAACATCGACTTGAGAAAGATCAACTTCTTCTTTCTTTAGTAAATAGCGTAACTTCCTTGCCAAAGGATCATCATGCGTCTTATTAATTTTAGTTATTTCTATATTAGAACAATCAATTCTATTTCCCATTCCTAAAGAAGAAATAAAAGGAATGTTTCTTTTTTGCAAATATTTAATTAATAATACCTTTGCACCTAAATCGTCAATAGCATCGATTACATAATCAAATTCATAATGATCTAAAAAAGATAGAGTTTCTTCATTTATTTTAAGTTTTAGTGTTTCTACATCAACTTCCGCGTTTATGGCTTTCGCGCGTGCAAAAGCACAATCAGCTTTATATTTACCAATATCGTATCTTGTAAAAAGAATTTGCCTATTTAAATTAGAGGGAGCAACTTTATCAAAATCAATACCAACAATATGTTTAGCTCCACTTCTTACTAAAGCTTCAAAAGAGCTTCCCCCCACTCCGCCTAGACCTATCACACAAAATCGCATATTTTGTAATTTAACAAATCTATCTTCACCAAGTAAAGAACGTGAACGAGTAAAATAATTCTCATTTTCCATAAATTTCACCCAATTTCTTTAAAGAGAATTCATAAGCTTCATCTATATCATTAAACCATTTAACGTCCATTTGATGCTTAAAATAAGTAAATTGACGTTTAGCGTAATTTCTTGAATTCTTTTTTATTAATTCCTTCATTTCTTCTTCACTACTTCCACTTGCTAAACCGCTGATGATTTCTTTATAACCAATGGCTTGAAAAGAGCGAAGTGTAGCAGGATATTTTTTTAAAAGATTTCTAACTTCATCGACTAGCCCTAAAGAAAACATAAGATCTACTCTTTTATTTATTAATTCATAAAGTTCATCTCTATCTTTTGTTAATCCTACAAAAGTAACATCGTAAATTGGCTTATGTTCTTGAAGAGAAATAATCTCTGATTTTTTCTTACCCTCTTGTAAATAAATTTCAATTGCTCGCATCACTCTTTTGCGGTTATTCATATGAATCTTTTTACTTTCTTCTAAGTCGATAGAAGATAGATAATTATGAAGTTCTTCATTGCTCATTTTTTCAAAAGAGGACATATCAACATCACTTTTATTTTCATTTAAAACAAAATCATAAAGACTTGATTTCAAATAAAGTCCTGAACCACCGCATATAATTATGGGAACATTTTTATCTTGTAATTCTTCAATTTTATT
>JALFBO010000101.1 GCA_022772105.1 Erysipelotrichaceae bacterium
CACAAGTTGTGCTTTTTGCTTTGCGCTTACAGGAGCGTCATTGATATTTTCGGAAAGATAAGAATATTTTGTTTGTCCAAGTTTATCAGCTTCAGAAGTGATCTTTTCTAAAGTAGTGGGTCCAATTCCTCTTTTTGGAACATTGATAATTCGATCAAAAGCGGTATCATCTAAGTCATTTACAATCAATCTAAAATATGAAATTACATCTTTAATTTCTTTTCTTTGAAAGAACTTTTGTCCTCCATAGATTTTATAAGGAACTCGATAACTAGATAAAGTAGATTCTAGTTCCCTAGTCAAATAGTTTGAACGATAAAGAATAGCGATATCTTTATATTTAACATTTTCTTTTTTATGAAGTTCAACGATAGTAGAAATGATATGGTGAGCTTCTTCTCTCATTGTTCTTGCATTAAAGAAACTTACTCTATCTCCTTCTTGATTGACGCATACTAAATCTTTTTTTACTCTTTCTTGATTATTTACGATTAAATTATTCGCACAATCAAGGATCGATTTAGTTGAACGGTAATTCTTATCTAAAATAATCGTTTCTAATTTACTAGATGGATTAATATCTTTTAAAGACTTCTCTAAATCTAGGATAATTCGATGATTAGCCCCTCTCCAAGTGTAGATAGTTTGATCAGGATCACCAACTACATAAAGAGAAGTTTCTTCATTCATTAAAAGCTCGATAAGACGAAATTGAACATCATTTATGTCTTGAAATTCGTCGACGAGAATATATTTTATTTTTCTAAACATCGTTTCTCTAACTTCAGGAAAATTCTCTAATACTTCAATTGTTTTTAATAGTAAATCATCAAAATCTAAAGATTTTCTCTCTTTTAAAATTTGGGTATATTCACCAAAATAAGAAGTAAACCTCTTTATTTCAAAATTTGGAAACTCTTCATCCTTTAAATCATCATATTGATATCCTTTTGTCTTTTTAGAGCAAATCCAATTTAAACATTCTTTAATCTTTGGATCGGATTTAGGATAATTATGCTTAACAAAAATTTCTTTAATTATCGCCATTTGATCATCATCATCAATAATGGTAAAATTCTTCGGATAATCAATCATATTAGCGTATTTTCTTAAGAATAAGGCACACCAAGAATGAATGGTGCCTAAGAAGATATTAAAATTACCTTCTTGAGGATCGACGATCTTATAAACTCGATCTTTAATTTCTTTTGCTGCCTTATTAGTGAAAGTCCAACCTAATATTTGATAAGGTAAAACGTCGCAATTTAAAAGAAGATGAGCGATTCTATAGGTTAAAACCCGCGTTTTACCAGAACCTGCACCTGCGATTACTCTAACATATTGACTATCGGTTACAACCCCTTGAAGTTGTTCTTTATTTAATAAATTTGAAAAATCCATTCTATCCTACTTTCATCGATAAACCTTTAAAATTATATCACGATATAAAGATAGATATAATAAAAATAGTTTATAAAAAAAAAATAGAGGTGCTTCCACCTCTAATTTTACTATTTCCAATAAATCAATTATATTGATAAAGAAATATTTTTGATTTTTACTGAGTCAGTTCCGGAATTAATAGAACCATCTTTTGAGTAAACTAATTGAATTACATCACCACTAGTAACTATTATTTGTTTTGTTGAATATGATGCCTGATTGGTTCCTGAGTAAGAACTGATCAACTCCCCATTCTTATAAATTCTAAAATAGTCGATTGTTTTAATTTTTTGTAGGTGACAAAACAAAAAAGAAGAAGTTATACTTAAGTTGCTATACGAAAGGATGACTTCTTCATGAGTATTTTATCACAAATAAAACAAAACTTTGATACTTTTTTATCAATTTCTTTCAATCAATCAGATGACTACTGTTTAAAACTAATTGCAAAAATTTTAGAAGAATTTGATTTAGAACTAGCTGCCACTAGAGACAGAAGCCTTGAAATAGTAAAGAAAGTATCTCGAACAATTTTAACTTCTAAAGGCCAAATCACTTTTAAACGTAGATATTATTACGATACTATTAATGATACTTATGTTTATCTTTTAGATCCTCTTTTACAAATTCCTAAATATTCTAGATTATCTGAAGAATTAAAGATAAAGATTCTTTCTTCTTTAGATCATCTATCCTATAAAGACGCTGGTATAGATAACTTGCCTAAAGGAAATGAGTTATCAGCTGTATCTGTATTTAATCTTCTTAATAAATCCTCAATCAATGTAGAATATAAACCATTTAATACCTCTAATAAAACCATTCACGTTCAAATTGATGAAAAGTATATTTCTATGAAATCAAAGCGAAAAAAAGCATCAAACAGAAGAGTTTATACAGCTTGTATATTCAATGACATCGATAAAACAAAGAAAAAAAGGCATATTTTAGTCAATAGGACTATTATTTCAGCTAGATCTTTAGATAAGTTCTTTCAAAGAATTAATGCTACTCTAGTTAAGTTATATGGTGTTAAAACATCCGATAAGATATATATTTCTGGAGATCTTGCCACATATATACAAAATTCTCCAGAAAAAATAACTGTATGCAATGCAATTTATGTTCCTGATAAATTTCACGTTCAAAGGCTAGTTAAAAAATATATTGGTCAAAAACTAGAAATATCTGATTTAAGTAAATTTGATTCATTTATAGAAGCTTATCTTGATGCATTAGAAAACTATCCTTGTGATAAAAATGATATTGATTATCATACCTTGTTTAATCTTCTTAAAAACAATCCATCATCAATAAGGAATTGGTATAACGATGACTATCTTGGCTGCTGTCAAGAATGCATCAACTCACATTATTTTGCCGATAGGCTCGATAAAAAGCCTAATACATTTACAACTGCTTCACTTGATAAACTATGCGATCTTATGAACGCAATACATAATAAATTTCCATTCACTATCGATACACACGAATCATATTATGATGTTCCTATACAATCTTATCTTCCAAAATATAGCGATTTGATCGAAGAAAAATCAGAATATCTAATTGATTATTCAAATTATTCTTATGGTGTTAGAACAGCGCTTAAAGCAATTTCTGGATTATAAATTTTTCGATTTTTTTGATATCCCTAGGGATATCTATTGCATTATTATTTCTATTATTGTATTTATAAAGTAACTTAGGTATTTCTTATTCTACCTACAAAAAATTAATTCAATGAAAATGATTTCTCCGATCCTCATGACCGTGCGCATACTCTTGGAAAACGGCTCTGCGTATGTTATAATAACGGTGGAGGTATTGCCATGAATAAACAAAAGGTACGTTCCCGGATTTTAGATTGTCTGTTCATGCTCGTTC
>JALFBO010000109.1 GCA_022772105.1 Erysipelotrichaceae bacterium
AAAAAAATTCCTTCTCATTTAGGTCTTGTTAATATGAATAACGCTAAGACGATATATCTTTCATCATTAAGAGAAAGCACTATCTCTTTACTTAAAAATTTACAAAAAAAATAAAGAATATATGATAAAATCACTTCACTATATTCTTTTTCAAGAAAACGCATTATATATTAAAAAAGACTCGTTCTTGTTCGAACAAGAGAATATGAGTCTTTTTATTTTTATACAATATTTCTTTAAACAATGAAGTAAGAAGTAATCATTTCAATAATAGGATAGTATGAAGAATAACCATATATATAATCTACCATCTTTCCCTTTTCAAAGATCATAGTTACTGGTACACCTTTTAATCCTGTAATTTCTTTTTCATCATTATAATAAAATAGTTCATCATAATATCCATCAAAACATGAAGCATATTTAGAAAGCGCTACTTTATCTTGCAATCCTTCTTTAGTAATATTAAAAGCTTCTAATGCTTCAATAGAATAGATTTTACTTTGCGTTTCTTCAATAAAAGGATTAATTCTATCTTCCATCAATCTTTTGCAATGCCCACAAGTTGCACTTCTTAAAATAAAAACAAATGAATCTTGGTTAGCACATTTTCTAGCAAAAGAATCAACATCGATATCTTCGATCGTAGAAGATGTAGTTTTTTCCATAGTCAAGTATGGTTTTTCAATATCTAAAAAAGAATTCGTAAAAGAATGGTAGGAAATATTACTTGAAGAAGGACCTGTTGAAGAAGGAATTTCATACCAAGAGCAAGATACAATTCCACCTAAAAGTAACGCTAATAAAAAGATTTTCTTTAATTTCATTTTCTCTCCTCCTTTAACAAAAATTCTTCGCCTTTAATGGCTTCAAATGTAGCTAAATCAAAAAAGTTTTGTTGACGTGCTGCTTCATAAAGAACAATAGCAACCGAATTCGATAGATTTAAACTTCTAGCATTTGGGGTCATAGGGATACGAAGAAGATGATCTTCATGTTCTCTTAAGATAGAGTGAGGAATACCGCTAGACTCTCTTCCAAACATAAAATAATAATCTTTACTTACGCAAGAAAAATCAAAGCTAGAATAGGTCTTTTTTGAATACCTTGTCACATAAAATACTTCTGGGTAATCATTTATCTCATAAAACTCTTCCACATTTTCATAGATGTGAATATCTACGTCTTTGATGTAGTCCATACCTGCTCGTTTAAACTCCTTTTCATCAAGAGAAAAAGATATAGGTTTTATGATATGAACTGTGGCATTAAGTGCCATCGCAGTTCTAATAATATTACCTGTATTTGCAGGTTTTTCTGGTTGGTATAAAACAATATTTAGCATAGTTCACCTCACAAACTCTTAAAAATTATACCATTTAATTATTCAAAAATATATAATATTTATGTAAGGATTTTATTATGAAAGAAGTTTTAAAAATTTTTGAGACAACAATGAAACAAGAAGTACAATCTATATGTATTTTTCCTGGTGGTTTTTCAAATAATAACTATTTAATCAACAACGATTATATTATGAGAAGGAAAAAGATTTATATACAACCTTTTTACGACTCCATTTGTGAAAAGGGGATTGAAGAATTTCTCAAAGATAAGAATATCACAATTCCTTGTTATTACATTGATGATAAAGGAACTAAAATCACTCCTTATATTCGTAATGGAGTTCGCCTTTTGAAAAATTCCACTTATTTAGATCACATCAAATTAATAGCAAGAAAATTAAAAGCGCTTCATTCTATTGACTACAAATGTGAAAAGAACTTTTCCTATTTTGATCGAGTAGTTTATTATAGAGAAGAAGCTTTTGTTCATAAACATCCTCTAGAAGAAGAAATTATTACTTTATATAATAAATATGCTTCTATTTACCCACTAGTACCTTGTCATAATGACTTAAATGAATCCAACATTTTATGCGTTGGTTCTGATGTTTTCTTTATCGATTTTGAATGCGCAAGTAATAATATTGCCCTTTATGATATATATTGTTTCTTTGCTCAGAACAATATCATAGACCAAAATATACAAAATGTTTTCTTACAAGAATATTTTAAGGATAAAATGATAGATGATGTTAAGCAAGTGACAAAAGACTTCTTCAAGATTAATGACTTACTTCGTTACTATTGGGCATCAATGATGTTTAAGAAGTTTAAAAATAAAATTTATTTAGATATTGCTACTGAATCATTTTCACGTCTTGATAGTAACAAATAAAAATCGTATTTTTGCATTCATCCTATATACTATAATCATTATTTAAGGAGAGTATTACATAAAAATATTCTTCTTTTTTTATATTTTGGTGTTGTATATATATGATAAATAATGTAGACTTAATAAAGATTTGAGAATGAGTCTCAAATTTAAGAGGTTATATGGAGTACAAAACAAAACAAAAAGAAAAAATACTATCGTATTTAAATAGCAAAAAGGATTATGTTGTATCAGCTAATGATATTATAAAAGACCTAGGTAAAGATGTATCTAAGGCAACGATATATCGTTATTTAGATCAATTAGAGAAAGAAGAAAAAGTTAAAAAACAATTCAATAATGACACTTCTTCTTATGAATATTTAATTTGTACAAATGATAATTCGTGTTTAAAGCACCTTCACTTGAAATGTATTAAATGCGGAAAGATGATTCATCTACATTGCTCTGTAGCGGATTCTTTATTATCTCATATCAGCAAAGAACATAATTTTTTCATCACTCCTAACAATAATACTCTTACTGGATTATGTTCATCATGTTCACTTATAAAAGGAGAAAAGATATGCTAGAAGTATTATTAGATGCTCTTAAAGATAGTTTTCTTGCTTTTACTATAATTCTTCTTTTCAATATATTAATTTCCTTCATCGAAGGAAAATTAGCCTCAAAAGTTAATAAAAACAATAAATTATCGCCTTTACTAGGTTCTTTGATTGGCTTAATTCCTCAATGTGGATTTTCAATTGTTGCCACAAATTTATATACAAAAAGTCATATCACCATGGGCACACTAATCGCGGTATATATCGCTTGTTCAGATGAGGCTTTACCTTTGATGCTTTCTGAACCTTCAAAAATATATATGGTGCTTCCTTTGCTTCTTATAAAATTAGTAATAGGTTTTACTTTTGGATATTTAATTGATGTCATTTTCCATAAACGCCGCTGCATTAGCCAAATTAAAATAAAGATGGAAGACAAGGACCACGAAGAAGAAAATGAAGTTCATAAAGGATGTTGTCACCATGATATAGAAGAGAATACTAAAAGTGGAAAATCAAACATCAAAAAACATTTTATTCATCCTCTTATCCATTCTCTAAAAGTAATTATATATGTCTTTATAGTAAATTTATTTTTTGGAACTTTAATCTATCTTATTGGAGAAGAGAATTTTTCATCCTTTTTAAATTCTCAAAAATGGTTAACCCCATTATATTCTTCTATTATTGGACTTATTCCTAACTGTGCATCAAGTGTTTTAATCACAGAATTATATATTCAAAATTCAATTTCCTTTGGAGCCACAGTAAGCGGGTTATGTTGCAATGCTGGACTTGGATTTATGTTCTTATTTAAAGATAATAAAGACTTAAAAAACAATTTGTTAATCTTAGCTTCACTTATTGCTATATCCCTTTTCAGCGGTTACCTAATCCTAATATGCGAAACTTTATTAACTCTACTATAAAAATTATAAACCACATGTTTTCTTTGAAGGAGGTTCATAGAAGCAGTGGTTTTTATATTTTCCGCAGAAGCTCCCCCAGAACTTTGATTTGCATTTTTTCTTCTTGCCAGGATAATAATACCATAAGGCGCTTGTGGCAGGATTAGCTCTCCAAAACTTGATTGTTTTTAAAGCTAATTCTCTTTCTTTAGCAGTTGCCCCCTTCTTAAACAAAGGTTGTTTTATTCCATCAAAAGCATTTTTTGCGTTAATCACTTTAGTGATTGTTTTTTGTCTTTTAAATTCTAAGCAACGTGCCACAACACGATTAACAACAACATTACCCACTAGCATCATTCCAAAGTTACCTTCTCCAACTGCTTCCGAACGAATTAGTCTACCAAGTAAAGATACTTCTGCATTTGTATATTTACATCTTTTTGACATCAAATCACCTATATAAATATATTTTAATAAGGTCAAAAAAAGACTAGCTTATCTAGTCTTTACTTAATTAATGCTTTAAGAAGTTTCAAATCTTCTTTAGTTGTTACTTTAAAGTTTAACTTAGAACCAGTTACTAAATGTACATCATGTCCATTACTAAGGACTAAAGAGCAATCATCTGTCGCTTCTTTAGAATAAGAGGAAAGATGACTTTTATATATGACATCAAATTTAAATGTTTGCGGAGTTTGTGAAGAAAATAATATGTCTCGCGAAGCAAGATCATCAATCCTCTTTTTATCATAAGAGATAATCATACTATCTACACAAGGAACAACAGTATCAACCGCCTCATAAAGGATACATGCTTCAATATTATTATTAATAATTTCTTCGCTAACTAATACGCGAGCACTATCATGTATCAAAACAATATCTTCATTTTGAACTTGTTCTTCTTTTAATTTAGTAAGTGCATTAAAGACAGATTCTTGTCGTGTATTTCCGCCTTTAATAATGTATTTAACTTTATTCAAAGAATAAAATGAAATATCTTTTTTAACTTTTTCGATATATTCTTCATTTGTAACTAGCACGATATAATCAATTTTCTCACATGAAGAAAAAGTCTCTAAGGTATAAATATATAAAGGTTTATCGTTAAGAAGAAGGAACTGTTTAGGTTCATTTAAACCCATTCTTGTTCCTTTTCCAGATGCAAGCACCACACCTATATTCATAAATTCTCTTTTCTATTAATAAGAAGCAATCATATCTTCAAATTCTTTGACCCAGTTTGTTAAATCTTCTTCTTCAAATAGACCAATTTGAGAATATAATTTTTCGATACTCCTTTTAATTTTAGTTAAAATTTCTTCTACATCACCTAGATTATATATATCTAGTGATTGTTCTGTAATAGCAAAAATTTCTACGACTAATTCATAGCAAATAACATTTAATTTATCAGTCTTTTTAGTTACTTTTAATGATGCAAAATCACGATAATTAAGAGATAAAATTTCATTTTCATTTTTCTTAATCATATTGACCCATCTTTTTTCTTCATTCATAAATTTCTAACTCCTTTTTAATCTAGTGTTTTAAATATGAAATCAACTTTATCTTTGGTAAGATGAAGAACAAGATACGAACCTAGATCTCCATCACGAGGTTTTGTTATTGAACCAGGATTAGCAAAATATATATCTTCTTCTTTTATCAATTTCTTGATATGGGTATGTCCTTGCAAATAAATCGAACAGCCTAATTCTTTTAAAGTACCTACTCCCATAGGGAAAAGACGATTACCATGTTCAACATAAATTTTTCCATATGGTGTATCTACAATTCTAAAGGGAGGATAATCCATAAAATAATCACAATTTCCTTTAACAGATACAAAGGGCTTAATGTAAACTTCATTAACTTGCGAATCACCGCAGTGAAGAAAGATATCAGCATCCCCCTCTCTTAAAGCAATGTCACGCAAGACATCAACATTACCATGGCTATCTGAAACAACCACGATTTTCATCCTCTCTCTCATAATCTTAATTTATTATTTCGCTTTTCTTATCTTTATTGCATTCTGAACATATACCATATATGTAAATCTTGATATTTTGTACGATATTTCCATCAATATCATTATTTGGAGTGACCACTTGTGAATTTATATTGATTACTTTTCCACACGTTGAACAAATAAAATGATTATGAGGTCCCTTACTAATTTCATAATAATCATCAAATCCATCAACTTTTAATTTCTCGATAGTGCCGTTTTCACATAAAGTAAAAATAATCTTTTCAATTCGGCCTTTTTGAACATTTGGTTTTAAAGCTTTTATATCACAATAGATATCATTTATTGTTGCGTGCCCTAAAAAGATAATTGTCTCTACAATTTGTTCAGTTAAAGTTTTTTTCATTTTCGCATCGCCCCTTTAATGAATTATATAAAATTTGCATATAAATATGCAATAAAAAAGCACCTATTAATTATAGACATACCAGCTTTAAACATAATGTTTGTTCGTAAGTCTAACAGGTGCTAATTTACTTTATTATTCCGCTACATTTTCATCATCTAAAGATGTAAAATCTTGAGCTACATATTCGTTATCTTTTGTTAATTCCATTCCATTAAACGCTTGATCAATAACTTCTTTTGCGCTATTTAAGGAAGCCTTATTATAGATGTGAAGAGCACATGGAGTATCGCTATATTTTTCAAATGCGTCATATTGGAAGAATGCATTTGGATCGATGGTATATGGATCCATTGCAAGATATAATTTAAATCCTCTTTCATAGAAGACAATACGCGCTACTGTCGTTTTATCAACTTTATATGTAACCATTGTTTTTTGTTTGGTTTCGCTAATTAATGGATAACACATAATCGCATTTTTAATCTCTGAGAAAATATTTTTTAGTCTTTGACCAGATGCATTTAATGTAGCTTCAAATTGAGGGTTTCTATTCATATCATCAAGTGGTAGATAACCTTCTTCAGTTAAAGCATAAGGCTCTTTAAACGATTCAACATTATTACGCTTTTTATTTTCAGTTTTTGGTGCAGTTTTCTTTGGTTTAACCTCGCTAGTATTTTCTTGTTTGACTTCAGTTTTTTCTTCTTTAGAAGAAGCAGTTTCAATTTCAAAGTCATCATATTTTTCAGCTTCTTTTTGTCTTTTTGCCTTTGCTTCTGCAAATTGTTTCTTAAGTTCTTCCACTCTTTCTTTTTGTCTTAATTTTCTTGCTTTTTCTTGTTTTGATGCTAAATTTTCAGCATTTAGAATTAATATTAAATCTCTTGTTAATAGGCCTCCGTAACCTCCAAGAGCTACAAGAGCAAGGACACCAAAGGTAATAATAAATACCCCAAGAGTTTTATTTGGAATATGATTTGGATCAAAAGCCATTCTAAGTTCTTTAGTATGTACTAAAGAGATACCTACGATATAAATCACTAATAAAATAATAAAGAAACCGAAAAAATTTCTTTTTTTATTTTTGTTAAATATAAATACTATCGAAAGTACTAATGTCACAATCAAAATGATAAAGACGATAAGTGAAAGTATCTTTGCAGGGTAATAATTTGAAAAGAAATATTTTGCTAAGAAAGCAAAGATATTACCTAAATCCTTAAATGTTCGTCCTATTCCTCTTGCGCCACATAGTACTACTAAAAAGATAAAAGTAGATAAAGCAAAGCCCTTAAGGAAAAGAATTTTTAACCTTTTTACTGTCATATTGTTCCTCCATTGCTATATAGAAAAATTATAATACTTCCTCGTGATTTTTTAAACCCCATTTTTCTATTATTAACGCCAAATAAATGTTATTTATGACAATTTAAAAAAACTCTAAGTTGATTATATATGTACTATTTCGTTTTCATTCGCTTTTTTATATAATGATTATATCGAGGTAATGCTATGAAAATTAATATGCTAACACTAGATGATGATGCTTTAGAAGAAATCCCTCTTTCTTCTTATCCTCGTCCTCAACTTAAAAGAAATTCTTATTTTTGTTTAAATGGAGAATGGGATTTTGCTACTTCTAAGCAAGATAAAGTTACATCTTATGATCAAAAAATTATCGTTCCCTTTCCTATGGAATCAAGCTTATCAAGTATCAATAGAATTAAAGACGATAACGAAAAATTATTTTATAAGAAAATATTCCGCCTTCCAAATGGATTTATTAAAGATAAAGTGATTCTTCATTTTGGTGCAGTTGATCAAAAATGTGTGGTCAAATTAAATAATCAAGTACTAGGCACTCATGAAGGTGGATATACTCCTTTTGAATTTGAAATAAAGGAAAAATTAGATTATATAAATATTTTAGAAGTTATCGTAGAGGATTCATTAGATTTAGATTATCCTTATGGAAAGCAAAAAACTAAAAGAGGTGGTATGTGGTATACGAAAATCTCTGGAATTTGGCAAAGCGTATGGATTGAATCAGTCCCTGAAGAATATATCAAAGAATTAAAGATTACTCCTACTATCGATACCATCTCCATCAAAGTAATTGGTAATACACAAAAGAAAGAAATAACCATCTACACTCCAGAAGGGGAATATAAAGAGACTTTCTTTTCCGATGAGTTCTCGTATAAATTTACTTCACCTAGAAACTGGTCTCCAGAAGATCCTTATCTATACCATTTCACTATCAAAACAACAAGCGATGAAGTTAAATCCTACTTTGCTTTAAGAGAATTATCTATCGAAGAAGATAATGGTAGAAAATACTTATTTTTAAATAGGGAGAAATATTTCTTTCATGGACTTTTAGATCAAGGATATTTTCCAGATGGTATATATACTCCTAAAAAATATGAATATTATGAAAACGATATAATCACAATGAAATCACTTGGTTTTAATACTTTAAGAAAACATATAAAGATTGAGCCTTTACTATTTTATTATTATTGCGATAAACACGGAATGATCGTATTTCAAGATATGGTAAATAATTCTCCTTATTCTTTTTTACGTGATACTGCGCTTCCTACTATAGGAATAAAAAATATCAAAGATACGAAGCTAAAAAGAAGTCAGAAAGCTAAGGAATTATTTAAGCAAACAATGAAAGAAACTGTATCTTACTTATATAATTCACCTTGTATATGCTTATGGACTATTTTTAATGAAGGTTGGGGACAATTTGATTCTAAGGATAACGAAATTTTATTAAGAAAAATGGATAATACTAGATTTATCGATAATACATCAGGATGGTTTGACCAAAAGGATTCTGCTTTAAATTCAGTTCATATCTATTTTAAGAAACTCAAAATCAAATTTGATGATAGGCCTACTCTTCTTAGTGAATTTGGAGGATATTCATATAAAATTGATTCTCATTCATACAATTTAAGTAAGACTTATGGTTATAAAAAATTCACTAGCAAAGAGTCTTTTGAAAATGCGTTTTATAATCTTTATATAAATGAGGTAGTCCCTCTTCTAAAGAAGGGATTATGCGCGTCCATCTATACGCAAGTAAGTGATGTAGAAGATGAAACAAATGGTTTATTAACTTATGATCGAAAAATTTTAAAAGTCGATAAAGAGAAGTGCCTTGAAATTGCAAAAAAACTTCATTACTAAATATGTGAATATTATTCATTTATTTAAAAATTATTGTAAAAAACAAGAATCACCACTAATTTTATTGCATTTGCTTTTTTGAAGTTGTAAATTTAAATTGAAATTATTTGGGAAAAAATTCCCGATTAATAATTTCTAAAAGAAATAGAGGTAAGAAAAATGGCTCAAATTGATTTAACCAAATATGGAATTAAAGGAACAACAGAAGTTGTTTACAACCCATCTTATGAACAATTATTCAAAGATGAATTAGACCCAAACCTAGAAGGATATGAAAAAGGTCAACTTACAGAATTAGGTGCGGTCAACGTTATGACTGGCATCTATACAGGACGTTCGCCAAAAGATAAATTTATCGTTATGGATGAAAATTCTAAAGATACAGTTTGGTGGACAAGCGATGAATATAAAAACGATAATCATCCTGCTTCACAAGAAACTTGGGAAGCTGTAAAGAAAATAGCTCAAGAAGAATTATCAAACAAAAAATTATATGTTGTTGATGCATTCTGTGGTGCAAATAAAGATTCACGTATGGCAATCCGTTGTATCGTTGAAGTTGCTTGGCAAGCACATTTCATCAAGAATATGTTTATCCAACCAACAGAAGAAGAATTAGCTTCTTTCGAACCAGACTTTGTCATCTACAATGCTTCTAAAGCAAAAGTAACAAATTATAAAGAATTAGGATTAAATTCTGAAACAGCTGTTGTATTCAATATTACAAGCCGTGAACAAGTTATCATCAATACTTGGTATGGTGGAGAAATGAAAAAAGGTATGTTCTCTATGATGAACTACTATCTACCACTTAAAGGAATGGCTTCAATGCACTGTTCCGCTAATACTGATATGGAAGGAAAGAACACTGCAATCTTCTTCGGACTATCAGGAACTGGTAAAACAACTCTTTCAACTGATCCAAAGAGATTATTAATCGGTGATGATGAACATGGTTGGGATGACAATGGCGTATTTAACTTCGAAGGTGGATGTTACGCAAAAGTTATTAACTTAGATAAAGAATCTGAACCAGATATTTACAATGCAATCAAACGTAACGCTTTACTTGAAAACGTTACTGTAGATGCAAATGGTAAGATTGATTTTACAGATAAGAGCGTTACTGAAAACACTCGTGTTTCTTATCCAATCAATCACATTCAAAATATCGTTCGTCCAGTTTCTTCTGCCCCTGCTGCTAAAAACGTTATCTTCTTATCAGCAGATGCATTCGGTGTTTTACCACCAGTTTCAATTTTAACTCCAGAACAAACTCAATATTATTTCTTATCAGGTTTCACAGCTAAACTTGCTGGTACAGAACGTGGTATTACTGAACCTACTCCAACATTCTCAGCATGCTTTGGTCAAGCATTCTTAGAATTACAT
>JALFBO010000129.1 GCA_022772105.1 Erysipelotrichaceae bacterium
CATGCATCGAATAAACATGGCTCGTTCTCTTTTGTTAGATTCTTCCTTATCAATTACAGAAGTAGCTCTTCAATGTGGTTTCTCTTCATCTAATTATTTCACAATCACATTTAAAAAACTTACTGGAATGACACCAAGAGATTACCAAAACAAAGCTAAAATAAAATAGCATTTACTAATTAGTATCATTTAAATAGAAAAATCTCCTTATTTTTTTATTTTGGGTCTTCTCAAAATCGGTCAACGCTTATATACTTATTTTGACCGAATCGGTTAATGAGGTAATTATATTAATGAAAAATTCTTTTCTTTACCAAAAGAAAAACAACAAGCAATAATCAATGCTGGCTATAAAGTATTTTCTAACAACTCATATAAGAATAGTCCTATGAGTGAAATTGCTGCTTCTGCATCAATAAGTAAATCTTTACTTTTCTATTATTTTCTAAATAAAAAAGAACTATATATGTACTTATGGGATTATTGCTCACAAATCACTATGGAATATTTAAAAAAATATAATTGTAGCGAACAAAAGAATCTTTTTGATGGTATGGTACAAGGAATGAAAGCAAAGATGGAAATCATAAAACTTTACCCGGACATGGCTCGATTTACTATCAAAGCATTTTATGAAAAAGATGAGGAAATATGCGCTTCTATACAAGAAAGCTATCATAAGCATTTCTCATTAAAGGCTAGTAACACAATTCTAAATCTTAATCCTAATCAATTTAGAGAAGGCATTGATCTTAATATGATGTATAAAGATATGTATTTTGCTTCTGAAGGTTATCTTTGGGAGATGGTACAAAGAGGTAATGTTGATTATAAAAAGATGGAAGACGGTTTTTATCACCTTATTGAATTTTGGAAAAGCATCTATCTTAGAAAGGAAAACAACAATGAGCATAATTAAAACAAATAATTTGACTAAATCCTATGGTACTTGTAGAGGCATCATCTCTTTAAATTTAGAAGTTGAAGAAGGTGAATTTTTCGGCTTTATCGGTCCTAATGGAGCTGGTAAATCAACGACAATAAGAACTCTTTTAGGTTTAATTAATCCAACAAGTGGTGAAGCGACAGTACTTGGAAAAGATATCATTAAAGATAAAATAGAGATATTAGATGATATAGGATATCTCCCTTCTGAAGCTATATTCTATCAAGGGATGAAAGTAAAAGATATATTAAAGTTTTCTTCTTCTTTAAGAAAAAAGGATTGTTCAAAAGAACAAGAAGAATTATGTAAACGTCTTAACCTTGATATAAATAAAAAAGTTGAGGAGCTGTCTTTTGGAAATCGTAAAAAAGTAGGTATAGTTTGCGCCTTACAACATAAACCAAAATTACTTATCTTAGATGAACCAACAAGCGGACTTGATCCATTGATGCAAAAAGAATTCTTCGCTATTTTACATGAAAGAAACAAAGAAGGAACAACCATATTTTTATCAAGTCATGTCCTATCTGAAATAGAGCAAAATTGTACACGTGCCGCTCTTATTAAGGAAGGAAAAATAAGCGCTTGCGATAAAGTAGAAAATTTGATTAAAACTTCTACACGTCGAGTCACAATACGCGGAAAAGTTGATTTAAATAAATTAGAAGGAATACGTGATCTTTCTTCACAAAACAATTCTACTTCTTTCCTTTATAGCGGAAATATAAATGAGCTTATTAATTTACTTTCTTCTTATAATATCGAAGATTTATTGATTAGCGAACCAAGTCTAGAAGAAGTCTTTTTACACTACTACGAGGAGGAATAAGTATGACCATCATTAAACACGAACTAAAATTAAATTTAACTTCCTTTATTATATGGGCAAGCTCCATTGGCGCATTGATTGCAATTTGTATCTTTATTTATCCTTCGATGAAAGGACAAATGGAAGATATAAATAATATATTTTCTTCTATGGGATCCTTTAGTGAAGCCTTTGGAATGGACCAACTAAATTTTGGTACTCTTATTGGCTTTTATGGAGTAGAATGTGGAAATATCTTAGGGCTTGGAGGCGCTTTATATGCCTCCTATATCGCGGTTAGTATTCTTAGCAAAGAAGAAAAAGATAAAACAAGTGAGTTCCTATTAACTCACCCTATCTCTAGAAAAAGAATCGTCAGTGAAAAATTAATTGCCGTATTCATTCTACTAACAGCATTAAATCTTATTATCTATCTTCTTTCTATTTTTTGCATGGGAATAAGTGGAGAAAGCATTCCTTTTAAAGAAGTCAGCCTTCTTCATCTTGCATACTATATTTTACAAATCGAACTTGGTAGCATTTGCTTTGGGATTTCAAGTATTCTTCATAAAGGAAATATTGGTATTGGTCTTGGCATTTCCTTAATGATGTATTTTGTAAACATTGTTGCCAACATCACCACTAAAGCCAAATTCTTAAAATACATCACTCCATTTGCTTATTGCGATAGTGCTTCAATAATTTCTAATGGAAGTTTAGATTTTGTTTTGATAATTATAGGATTAATATTTGCAACTTGCTTTATTGTTCTTTCCTATTTAATCTATAACAAAAAAGATATAAAGTAAAAAATAGACTGTTATTAAGAAAGAATTCTTGTAGCAGTCTATTTGTTTTATATAATGATTTCTTTTTCTTCTTTACTAATGAGAGAATATAGATAAGTATAGGTTTTTTTCTTAAATACTCTTTCTACATAGTCTTTATATACTTTTAATTGCTTGATGTAATTTTCATCATCAATATGTTTAGTTTTATAATCAATAATCAGAGCTTTATCTTCATATATAAGTAATAAGTCAATCGATCCGTGAGTACCTTTTACTTCATCAATAAATTCATATTCTTTATAAATAGAAGCTTCTTGTATATCCTTTAATAGCCCTGAAGCAAAGAAAGAACGAATATAATCTTTATGTTTTTCATTTTTAATAAAATCAAATGAAGGATTCTTAAAATCGATAACTTCTAAAATAAAGTGTAAAGAAGTACCAAGTTTTAAAACTTTCATTGAGGAATTTAACGCTAAATCTTTACTTGCTTTAGATGTTATCTTTTCTTTTGGTGTTATACAAATATCTTTT
>JALFBO010000039.1 GCA_022772105.1 Erysipelotrichaceae bacterium
AAGTTCAAAATTTGAAAGCATTTCTTTTACTAGAGCTGCATCAAATTTATCATTAGGACTACAAGCACCTTTTGCTATTTCAAAAGCAGTGTCATCCATAGCTTTAACAAAAGATTTATGTTCCTTCATCCATTGTTGAATATGTTTCTTCTTTGCCTGTTTTTCTTTATCTTTGGTTTTATCTCTTGTTTTATATGCATATGCGGAATACGCCTTTTTGTGCTGACTTGTATCCATAGCCTTGTGCATCATCAAGGATTTCGCCTGTATCAGTAGACACAATACAAAAGCGCATTTCATAAGTGTCATACGCTGGAGTATTATTCCAAGGTTAATTCTTATCTACAATAGCTTCATGGTGAATTGCTACCTTGTATTGAATTGCTTTATAGTTCTTGTCCATCTATACTCCTTTCATTATGTATACATAGATTATATATCAATTCTATGTAAAAGTCAAGTCAAAGAAAAGTGGCTTTCATCCCATAGGCAAGCCTATGGGTTTTCGCCACGAATTTATAACAAACGTAAAGGATAAGTTAATGATGCATAACTTACCATTAAAATAGAAATTACCACTAGAAAAATCAAACTGATTCCAACAACTATTTCTCCTATGATATTTCTTTTGTTTATTCTCTTTTCTCTTTCAAAAGTTTCAAGAATAATCTTTTCTAATTCTTTTTCTTTATGCTCATCATTTATCTTTTCTCCCAAAAATAATTCCTTTAATGAAATATCTAGCACTTCACATAAACTATACATTATCGACACATCAGGGATTCCTTTCCCTGTTTCCCATTTTGAAATAGTTTTTGCTTCTACGAATAATTTTTCGCCTAATTGTTGTTGCGTCATTTGCTTTTTATTACGACACTCTTTTATAAAATTACCAATTTTACTTGTATCCATAAATATCACCTCTAATAATATTTTTTCAAATAAAGATTACAATTGGTATCCACGCTTCGTGGGGCCTATGTTAAATGCCTTTAAAATTAACAATTCTTTTTCTTTCTAATCAAACAATAAGAAGCGTTTATAATATATGCAATTGAACTTAAAATCACAAACATAAGAACAAATACATTTATTTCATCAATCCATTTTAGTCCGATAGTTAATGAGCAAAGAACTAACATGACAATAAAATATATAATAGAGAATACCTCTTCTCCTTTATTCAAAAAACTATACATCATTTTTCCAAATATAAACAATAAAGTTAAAGTGGTTATAAACTCTACTATATAGAATAAAACCATTTGTATTCCATTTAGATAAGTTATATAGCAAACTGGAATAGTCATACTGAAAAATATTAAATATATAAGTTCTATTATACAATCAAACCTACCATTCCCTTCTTTAATTTTCTTTATGGTTCTAATCAAAAAAGAAATAATCAAAAAGCCATAACCAAGAAATTGTAAAAGACCAAGTGTAAAGCCCGTATGCATCATACCTCCAAGTAAAACAACAATGGAAGTTATAGTAATATATTTATAATGTGGAGCAAAATCTAATTCTTCTTTACTAAATAAATTTTTAAAAAATATAATAAGTATCTTAGGTAAAAAGATAAGAGAAAGCAATACACTTATGAAGGTAAAAGAATATGTGATAAAAGGGAGAACATTTCTCGATGCAAGGCTATAATCTTCTCCATGATTTATACTTAAAATTAAAGCTAAAGTCCTTTCTACAAATAAAATTATAAAATATCCTAAATATCCTATTATTTCCATCTTATTCATCATTAGATTCTTCTTCATAATTTTTATTCTCCTTTTAAAAAACTTAATCGAAGTACTTTTTTGTTTTAAAATGCTTCATTTTTCTTTGAAATCAATTTTTTTGCTTTTTGTAAATAATCTTATAACTTAATTATTATTCATAAGAACAAATCTTTCCATATTTTCTAGAAAAAATTTATTAAAGAATGAAAAAAACGCAATATTTGTTATTGCGTCAATTCTTAAAATTGGTATTCCCGATGCGATTCGAACGCACGGCCTACGCTTTAGGAGAGCGTCGCTCTATCCTGCTGAGCTACGGGAATATAGAAATTCGAGTGATGTTACGCTCGAATATTTATTTTTCTTTCCTAAAAATAATAATATAACAATGATTTATATTTGAATAGAATCTTGATGGATAACCAAGAAGAATTAATCCTCTTTGATCGTTTAAATCAAAGATAGTTATATCTTGTAACAAGAATCCTGCTTTTTTTCCTATTGAAGAGATTTGAGAATGAAAATCTACATATGGTCGTTCATTCTTTATATCACGATAATCTTTTACTACAAAGACACAATATCCACCAGGAGAAACTTTTTTATGTATTTTGAATAATAGATCTTCCATATTCTTTTCATACGCAAATTCGTTCATTAAAGAAAAATCTTTTTCTTCAAATGATACTCCAAATGGATAAGAAGGAGAAGTTAATACTAATTGCACAGAATCATCTTTAACATTATCAATCAATTCTAATGCATCTCCATTTTGTATTTCATATGACCCATTAACAAGTAAATTAAGTGAAGAAGATATATTTCTTTCTGCTTTTTCATAATACTTTTTATTAATCTCAAATCCGAAACAATATCTATTACTTTTTATTCCTGAAACAATTACATTACCTAACCCCATAAAAGGATCTAAAATAACGTCTTCTTCTTTAGAATAAATAGAAATAATTTTATCACATAAATCTAAAGGTATGATCTCTCCATTATCATAAAAATCAGTTTTCTTAGGAGCTTTTATATCACTCCAAACACTCTTTGAATTAATTGTCCATTCATTCGCAGTTAAACCATTAAAAGTTGAACCTCTTTGGTTTTTCTTTTTTTGTACTTCATCTTCTTCATTCACATAAATATCTTGCTTAACCATAAAGGTCCTCCTTTCTTTTTTTAGTTAGTAGCGCTTAAATTTAATACTGCATTTTCTATCTCTTTTATTGGTTCAATAGAAAGAGGATATAAAACACATTCTTCTTCCTTATATTCTTCTGAATATTCATATACAAGTTTTGCTTTTAAATGAATCCAAGAACGATCCTTTAATTCTTTACCTAAAGTATTATTGCATAAGAATCCACATAATTGTACGTCATTAGCGCAACAATTCATAATCATTCTTCCAGCAATAAATGTTCCTTTAGGTAGTTTTGGGCCTTTTACAACCATAATATCGTATTCAACATTTTTTCCATCATACCTCTCCTTATGATCAAATGTATCGATATAAAAGGTTCCATAGTCTTCATTTTTTATTTGAATTATATCGGCGTTAATATCATAAGGCAAAGGATCTTCAAATGCTTGTTTAGCAATATTCTTTTCATTCATAAAAAAGAATTGTGCTCTAGAAGAAGCAAGTTTTAGTGATGTTTGATATTTTGATATTACCGTTTCATCTTCTACATTAATAAAACATACTATATCTGATTGCGATATCATATCTGTAAACTTTTGTCGCATATTATTAAAATATACTTCAAAAGTATTACCATTAATAAATGATATAAATTGTAGAATTTGTAAACATTTAGGAAATTTAATCGATTTCAAATCCCACATTCCATTCATTTCTATTACTACTCGATCAGGTTTATATTGTTTCAAATTTTCTAAAATTGACTTATCAGTGAAATCATCTTGATTTTCATAATAAACGATAGATGTTTTATATTTTTCAAGCATCTCCTTTTCATCATATTCCACTTCACCTTGTTCACATACAAATAGTAAAGTAGTTCCTTGT
Organism: Erysipelotrichaceae bacterium; assembly: GCA_022772105.1. Taxonomy (GTDB): domain Bacteria; phylum Bacillota_I; class Bacilli_A; order RFN20; family CAG-449; genus UBA3210. The sequence continues at coordinate 3,778 of JALFBO010000039.1, forward strand.
TCAAAAAATCCATCTGTTTTTATTGTATCGATAATAAACGTCGTCTTTCCAGAATCTAGAATTCCATTGATAAAAAATACAGGAATATTTCTCATAATAACTACTCTCTATTTTCAAATATCTTTTCAATCTTATTTGTATCAAGTTTTGAACCAATAACTACAATTCTACCAGTATAATCAGGTTCACCTAAGCGAATTTCGTAATCTCCTGACACATAATCAAAGTAATACCACTTTTCATTGTCAGAAGCCTTTAAAATGCCTTTAGAACGCACTACTAGACCTAAGTCTTGATCAAATGTTAATCTATCTAAGAAATTTTCTAATTGATTTTTAGAAATACTACGAGGAGTTTCTAATCCCCAAGACGTAAATATTTCATCAGCATCATGGTGATGATGTTCGTGATGGTCACAGCAACATTCATCTTCATCGTGGTGATGATGTTCATGATGGCCACAGCAACATTCGTCTTCATCGTGGTGATGATGTTCGTGATGACCACAGCAACATTCGTCTTCCTCATCGTGATGATCATGTTCGTGATGGCCGCAACAACATTCGTCTTCATCATGGTGATGATGTTCATGATGGCAACATTCTTCATGTTCATCCAACACTTCTTTAATTAATTCGTTTTTTAATGAATTCTTTTCTTCAAGAATATTTAATAAACTATCATCCTTAAATTGTTCAATAGCTGTTGTAATTATATTAGCGTGTTCGTTCTTTTCTTTGAGTAAATGAACTAAATCTACTAGTTTTTCTTCGCTCATTTTATCAACTTTGGAAACGACAATTGTATTTGCGGCCTCCACTTGATTTATAAAGAACTCGCCAAAATTCTTCATATAGATTTTTGCTTTTGGTCCATCGACTACAGTTGCTATAATATTTAATGATAGATCAGCTTCCACCTTATTAACAGCGTTAATAATATCGGATAATTTACCAACTCCAGAAGGTTCTATAATTATACGTTCTGGATTAAATTTAGAAATTACTTCCTTCATAGACGAAGAAAAATCACCTACTAAAGAACAACATATACATCCTGAGTTAATTTCTTTAATTTCAATTCCAGAATCTTTTAAGAAAGCACCATCGATTCCAATTTCTCCAAATTCATTTTCAATCAAAACAACTTTTTCGTTTTTAAATACATTTTTATATAATTTCTTGATTAATGTAGTTTTACCTGCTCCTAAGAAACCAGAAATAATATCTACTTTTATCATAAAATCACTCCTTTATATATACATTAAATATTTTATCACTTATTATAATTTTTTTACATAAAACAATAATAGAAAAATAAATAAAAAGAATAAAAAAACTAACCATTAAAGCAAATCGTGGGTGAATAATCCATTATTTGCTTTTGGTATTGAACATTCTTTTTAGTAATTTGATTGTTACTTTATATATGTCATTTTCTTTATGCATTTCATTGTCTATGAAAAAGAAAAGA